>NZ_JBFRGR010000008.1:0-268021 GCF_052115445.1 Paenibacillus sp. 2RAB27 | reverse complement strand
TCCAAGCCGATATCATGAGGCCTGGAAGGCAAATAAATTAGGGGTAGTGGAGATTACCCTTTAAAAAAGGTTGAATACGAAAAATGAGAAACTGCGAGAAAGCAAGTATTCAGCAGATAGACTCCATAATTAAGGGGCCGAACCGAAAATGCGAAGAACTTCTAAAATCATTGATTTTACCTACATAATATCCATCTAATCTTCAATTTTGGAAGTTTTCAAAGAAAATAGCTGGCGTTTTTCCAGTTAAATTGTTTAGGGGTAGGTGCGCGGCCGGCAAGGAGGGGCTTGGAGTTCAGGGGTTCAGGAGTTGAGGTTCAGGTTCAGGTTCAGGTTCAGGTTCAGGTTCAGGTTCAGGTTCAGGTTCAGGTTCAGGTTCAGGTTCAGGTTCAGGTTCAGGTTCAGGTTCGGGTTGAGGTTCAGATTCAGATTCAGATTCAGGTTCAGATTCAGGTTGAGGTTCAGGTTCAGATTCAGGTTGAGGTCGAGCTTCGGGGTTCGGAGGTTCTCAGTTAGCCATCCCACCTAACATCCCACAAAAAAACAGCCACCGTTCCCGGCAGCTGTCCCTTCATTTACATATACATGGCGATGAGAATGACGCAAATGCAATTTAACGCAATGAGTAGCGGAAAGCCCACAACAAACGAAGTATGCTTCGTTTTGTGACGCCACATGCGCATGCCGAGCCAACCGCCTATCCCACCGCCGAGAGCAGCGAGTAGAAACAGGCGTTTTTCCGGTACGCGGCGTCCGCCTTTTTTGGCTTGTCCTTTGTCATGTCCCATCTCAACAAACGTAATGATATTCATCAATAATAAATAAATGAGAAAATAAGTCACGGCCGTACACCTTCATTCCCCTAAAATAGTGCAACTACTCCTATCTTAAAAGGGAACGCGCTAGGGGTCAACTTGTGTCCCCACCATGATCTACTAATCTAGCACTTCGCTGTCAAAAATATGAGCCCGCTCCAAATACGCCCTGAGCGGCATGAACGAAGCTCCCGTCCAGAAGGTCGAGTCGCCGACTAATTCAGCCGCATCATCGCGCGCCTGCTCCATAACTTCGAAATCCGCCATCATATCGGCGATGCGGAACTCCGGCAGCCCGCTCTGCTTCGTGCCGAAGAAATCCCCCGGCCCGCGCAGCTCGAGATCGCGCCGCGCAATCTCGAAGCCGTCGGTGGTCTCCGTCATCGCCTTCATGCGCTCCTTGCCGACCTCCGTCTTCGGGTCGGCGATGAGCACACAGAAGGACTGGTGCTCGCCCCGCCCGACCCGGCCGCGCAGCTGGTGCAGCTGTGACAGGCCGAAGCGGTCGGCGTCGTAGATCACCATCAGCGTGGCGTTCGGCACGTCCACGCCAACCTCAATCACCGTGGTCGACACGAGCGCCTCCACGGTGCCTTCCTTGAAGGCGCGCATGATCGCTTCCTTCTCCTGCGCGCTCATACGCCCGTGCAGCAGGCCGATCCGCATCTGCGGAAAATGCTGCTGCAACTGAATGTGGACATCGATCGCATTCTGCACGTCCAGCTTGTCCGACTCCTCGATGAGCGGACAAATAATATACGCCTGACGGCCTGCGGCCACCTCGCGCTGAATAAAGCCGAGCACACGCTCCAGCATCGCATGCTGAACCGCGTACGTCTTGATCGGCTTACGTCCCTTCGGCAGCTCGCGCAGCGTCGAAACGTCCATGTCGCCGAACGCCGTAATCGCCAGCGTGCGCGGGATCGGCGTCGCCGTCATCGTCAGCACGTCCGGATTCATCCCTTTGCGCCGTAGGATGCTGCGCTGGTTCACCCCAAAGCGATGCTGCTCGTCCGTCACAACGAGACCTAACTGGCGGAAATACACATCCTCTTGAATCAGCGCATGCGTCCCAACCAACACATGGATCAAGCCCATCTGTAAAGAGGCCAGCAGATCCCGTCGCTGGCGGTCTGTCACGCTTCCGGTCAGCAAAGCGACCTGCAGCCCATAAGGCTCGAACAACGTGCTGAGCGAGCGATTATGCTGCTCAGCGAGGATCTCCGTCGGCACCATCAGCGCGCCTTGGAAGCCAGCCGTAACCGTCGCGTAGAGCCCTATAGCCGCGACGATCGTCTTCCCCGCACCGACATCGCCCTGCAGCAGTCGGTTCATCGCGTAGGGCTCCTGCATGTCGTGCAGGAGCTCACCAACGACCTTCTTCTGCGACTCCGTCAGCTGGAAGGGGAGCGCGCGCACGAAGGCGCGTACAGCAGGCAGATCAACCTGCTGCTTCAAACCATCCGTGCGGCTTCGCGTCACAGCCCGGTAAGCCTGGAGCTTGAGCTGGAAGAGGAACAGCTCCTCATACACCATGCGCCCCCGCGCCTGCTTGCCCTCCTCCACGCCACTCGGCGTGTGGATAATAGCCAGCGCCTTGCTGCGCGACATAAACCCATACCGGTCGGTGATACTCGCCGGCAGCACCTCACGGATCAAGGCGCTGTACTGTGTCAGCGCCTGCCCTATGATCTTACGCATCCATTTCTGCGTAATCGTGCCCGCAACAACCGAATACACCGGCTGAATGGTGCCGGTGTTCGAATCCCCTTGTCCGGGAAACTCCGAATCGGACACACTCATTTGCCGACGCTTGGCGTCCCATTTGCCAGTCAGAACAATCTCCTGCTGTGGCCGCAAGCGATCCTTCAAGAAATGGCGATTGAACCACACCGCCGTCAACAGAAAATCGTCGACCATCACCTTACAGGATAGACGGGATTTGCCGCTGTAGCGCTGCAGCACCGGTTCCCCAATGATATAGCCCTTCACGGTGACACGGTCACCATCCTTCACACTAGCTAAATCGCGAACCGTGTAATCCTCGTAACGAAATGGCACATATTCGAGTAAATCCATAACTGTAAAAACGCCCATGGCGTTTAGCTCAAGTGCTTTTTGAGCGCCAACTCCATGGACTTCACGTACTTCAACTTGATTTAAATCCATCTCTTACACCGTACCTACGAAGGCTGCAATGGTACCTGGTCCAGCGTGTGCGCCAATAACAGGACCTAAAGTGATATATTCCACGTGCTCCACAGCGAACCGCTGCACGATGGCCTCTCGCAGCCCCTCCGCACCTTCCAGATTATTAGCATGAGCAATATGCAGCGTGCGGATCGTCTTGTCGGACAAATCCGCCGCTAACAACTCAAGAATGCGTGCAATCGCTTTTTTGTTACCACGAACCTTATCAATAACCGTCACTTCACCTGCACGATCTAAAGAAAGAATCGGCTTAATGTTTAATAAGGAACCGAACAAGGCCGAAGCCTTGCCAATCCTACCGCCTTTCTGAAGAAACTCAAGCGTGTCTACAAGGAAATAAATATAATATTGCGCTCTCATCGTCTCAATGAGCTTTAGGATCTCGTCCACACTTTTCCCAGCTCGAGCCGCTTCGGCAGCAGCTACAACAAGCGCACCTATCCCATACGAGGCCGAACAAGAATCAATGACGTGAACCCTGCCGACTTGATCTCCTTCAAGCATTGAAGCAGCCAATTCAGCTGTCCTGTACGTTCCACTCAACACGGAAGCCAAATGAATCGAGATCACCTCGGTACCAGGTTCCTCCAACAAGCTCTGATAGAAGTTCAGAAACTCACCAGGTGAAGGCGTTGACGTTGTTGGGAAGTGTGAGGATGACGTCAGCTTCGTATAGAAATCCTCCGACTGCAGCGTCACCGCATCCAAATACTGTTCTTCGCCAAAATTAATTTTGAGCGGCACCATTTCGATGTTCAACGATTCTCTGACAGCCAATGGAATATCGGCCGTGCTATCCGTTACAATACGAATATTTGTCACAGGGCTCACTCCAATCACGAATTTACACTACCTGCTTGTACGATCCTATTCAACGGAGAATAGATAAGCGTACAAGGGTTGTCCACCAGGATGAAGCTCAATTTCCATATCTGGATACATCGACTGGATAAAATTCTCCAACTCTTCCATGCCTTCCTCCGTCGCATCTTCGCCCGTCAGGATCGTTACGATTTCGCTGCCTTCATCGATCATTTCCTCCAGCAGCTTCTTGCAAGCGTCCATCAGACTTGGCTGCGAAGAGACAATCCGCCCATCTTGAATACCGATGAAATGGCCCTGTTTAATATCGATCCCATCCATGTTCGTATCACGCACCGCATACGTCACTTGACCGGATTTCACACGTCGCAGTGATTCATTCATCGCGTCCGTATTCGTCTGTGCATCCGCCTTCTCCTGGAAAGCCAGAATGGCTGCTAGTCCTTGCGGAATGGATTTCGATGGGATGACGATCAGTGTTTTGTTATCGACGAGATCAACCGCTTGCTGCGCGGCCAAAATAATATTCGAGTTGTTCGGAAGCACATAAATCGTGTCCGCATCAATACTGTTCACTGCGTTCACGATATCCTCTGTACTTGGGTTCATCGTTTGTCCGCCAGACAGCACGACATCCACACCCACACTGGATAAAATGTCCGTAATTCCGTCACCCAGTGCAACTGCAACGAAGCCATACGGCTTATTGGGCACAGCAACTGCAACTGCAGCAGCAGGACTCACAACAGGAGCCTCATATCCATGCGTCACGTCTTCTAATATATGTGAATGCTGATCACGCATATTTTCAATTTTGATCCGGCTGAGTGCGCCGTAATTCATCGCTTGATTCATAACCTCGCCAGGGTATTCTGCATGAATATGCACCTTCACGAGCTCTTCATCAGCAACAACAAGGAGCGAATCTCCCAGCTTGCTAAGCTGCTCACGGAATACGCCTTCATCAAACGTAAAGCCCTTGACCTTGCCTGGAGCAATCGTCAACATAAATTCCGTACAATAGCCGAACTCGATATCTTCCGTAGCTAAATGGGCTTGTGCTGGCATATGAGCATGTACTTCTTTGGCCAAATTCATACCAGGAAGAAGAGACACCTCACCTAGATTCGTATCCATCGTAGCAAAGTCCTCATCGACTTGTACCAGTCCGCCACTTAACGACGTTACGAAACCTTCGTAGACACAGACAAGACCTTGGCCTCCCGCATCAACAACACCGACCTGTTTAAGAATCGCAAGTTGATCTGGTGTTTTGGCCAGTGCTTCCTTGGCTCTGCCCAACACCTCATTCATCAAATCCAATACATCACTGCTGCGGCGGAATTGCACGGCATGTTTAGCCGCTTCCTTCGATACTGTTAAAATCGTGCCCTCAACCGGTTTCACAACAGCCTTATACGCTGTTTCTACGCCTTGCTGCAAGGCAGCCGCAAATTGTTGGCCATTCACACTTTCTAAATCATGCACATATTTCGCGAAACCGCGGAACAATTGTGACAAAATCACACCGGAATTGCCTCTTGCACCCATCAGTAACCCTTTGGACAATGCATCAGCTGCTTTCCCAATATGAGAAGATGGCTTCTTTTTCAGTTCCTCACAGCCTGCTGTGAGTGTTAAATTCATGTTGGTGCCAGTATCTCCATCGGGTACAGGGAATACGTTCAATCCATTAACCTTATCTACATTCCTGCGAAGGTTATCCGCACCCGCCAAGACCATGGCAGTGAAGTCATTTCCATTTATTGAAATAAAGCGCTTACTCAAAGTGATTCCCCTTCCTGGTTATCGGGCTTTTATTTGGCCACTCGCACGCCTTGAACAAAGATGTTCACGTCGTCTACTTGCAGCCCTACAACTTCATTTAAAATATATTTGACTTTCGTTTGGACATTACCTGCCACTACGGATATTTTGGTTCCATAGCTGACAATAATATAAAGATCAATTTCAAGTCGGCCGTTCTCTCTACGAACTTCGACACCACGACTCAAATTGTCTCGACCTAACAGCTCAGCTATACCATCCTTCAATTGCTTTCTCGTTGCCATGCCTACAAGACCATAGCAATCTAATGCAGCAGATCCGGCCAGAGTTGAAATCACTTCATTGGTAATATACACTTTTCCATACTCGGTTGTGAGTTCAATCGGCATTATGTAACAACTCCTTCAAGTTTCGCTATACCAAGACTAATCTTCATTGTACTATAACATACTTCATAAATAAACGGCAAAAATGAAGCTAATTCGTTGACTAGGCTCCTTTTGCTATGCTATTATGTTTAAGTGTGTTTTTGCTGGTTACGTTCACGTATCACAAGTAAAAATTTGAGGAATACTGTCATGTCAAGCTTAGGCTTGCCACCCAGGCTTCTTTGTATACTGCCGAAGGAGGTGTCAAACATGTCCCGCAAATGTTTCATTACAGGTAAAAGTCCTAGTTCAGGAAATCACGTGTCCCACGCTAACAATAAAAACAAGCGTACTTGGGGAGTTAACGTTCAAAAGGTTCGCATCCTCGTTGATGGTAAACCGAAACGGGTTTACGTAAGTACTCGTGCGTTGAAATCCGGAAAAGTGGCTCGCGTTTAATTCGTAGCTACGGATACTTAACTTACTTATGTGAATGACAAAAAGCACCTTAATCGGTGCTTTTTTTGCATTCCTGGGGAGAATGACGTAAGGTATGGGCAAACCCTAGTTTTTACTAAACGTATTAAGTACAGCTTTCACGAATCCTCCCAAAAATCTCGGCAGTTTGATTGTGTAGAATTTCATTCTCTACCCCTCCTTAGAGTTTTCGTCAGAAAACTGGGTTCGAAAGCATCAGCTTAGAATGATCGTCAGTCCACTGACCTCGTTCAAGCATTCACTTCGCGGCCCGTCAGCCGCCTATTCACAAGCTTCTGCTTGTTCTAGCGCCAGTTCACTGACCTTCTTGAGCAAACGTTTCACAACGTGCATGACTGCTCCTAAAACATCATTACAACAGTGTATGCCCAGAGCGTAGAAAAAGTGCCTTCTATTTTTACTTCCTCCCACAATTCAGTTGCTTCCAGAAAGCAAAAAAAGCTACAAGAGCGCATCACTCTTGTAACTATATGTATGCGTGCTATGGAGCGGTTATGCCCGCCTCATTGTACAATGCAACAATTAAACTGAATATGAAATAGAAGAATACCGAAATAACGATAAACCATACGCGGAAGCTAATTTGTTCAAATCGACGGAAGAACCGCATCCCTACGTAGAGAGCGCCAAGCGAGAAAATGTACTTCACAAAATCATCTATGGTTGAAAAACACGTCAATAAAACCGCGCAAAGCAGACTGTACATCAGTAACCAGAGAAATCTCATTGTCCTTTGTCCCCTTTTAGCCGCGTATTCGTCTAATGGCCTCAGTACGGTCCTGTTGCCCGAATACGGCATTGCCGGCTACTAAGACATCAGCGCCCGCCTCTATGACCTGACGAGCTGTTATCTCGTTGATACCGCCGTCTACTTCTATGTGAAGCCCCGTAAGCCCCTTCGCATTCGCCTGCTCACGCAGCGCGCGAATTTTATTCAGCATACCAGGGATGAACGCCTGCCCACCAAAGCCTGGATTCACCGTCATAATGAGTACGAGATCCAAGTGCTGATCAAGCACATGCTCGATCAGCGAAATTGGTGTAGCAGGATTCAACACAACGCCAGCTTTAATACCGCTTTGCTTAATAAGGTCGAGCGTCCGGTGCAGATGCGTACAAGCTTCAACATGTACAGAAATCAGATCCGCGCCAGCCTTGACAAAATCAGGAATATAGCGGTCCGGCTTTTCGATCATCAAATGAACATCAAGCGGCAGCTTGGTGACTGGACGAATCGCGTCAACAACCAATGGACCAATCGTAATATTGGGCACAAAATGCCCATCCATAACGTCGACATGAATCCAATCTGCTCCGCCCTGCTCCACTGCCTTAATCTCGTCGCCAAGCTTGGCAAAATTGGCAGATAAAATAGAAGGTGCTACATATACCATTACGCCTAATACCTCCTCTTCCGTTCCTTGATTTCAGTTAGAAATAGCAGGTAATGATCATAACGAGAAGCTGCGATCGTCCCACTCGCAACGCCGTCCCGCACTTTACAGTCCGGTTCATGCAAATGCAAGCAGCCTCTGAATCGACAGCCCTCAGCAACAGCCGCGAACTCTCTAAAACAGCTGCTCAGGCCTTCCGCCTCGACCTCCATGAAGTCCAACTGGCTGAAGCCCGGTGTATCGGCAACAAGACCTCCATTAGCAAGAGGCAACAGCTCCACATGACGAGTCGTATGCTTTCCTCTTCCTAATCGCTGAGAGATCGCATTCGTCTCTAGATCAAGACCGCTAATCATTTTATTCAATAAAGAGGACTTGCCAACACCGGATTGTCCAGCAAACACACTCACTTTGCCATCCAAATGCTGTAGAATCGCCGCTACGCCMTCTTCTAGTCTAGAGCTCGTCGTAACGAAGGGATAACCAATTCCCTCATAAAGAGTCGTAATTCGCTTAAATTCAGTCGCAGTCATTTCTTTGGCATGAGAAGCATTGTCATCCGTCTCCGTCAGCAAATCGCTTTTGGTGAAGCATAACAGCACATCAATCCCCGTATTTTCGATATGCACAAGAAACTTGTCCAATAGCTGCGTATTCAGAACAGGCTCCGTCACCGAAAAAACAAGCACAACCACGTTCACATTCGCGATCGGCGGACGAATAAGCTCCGAAGAGCGAGGAAGGATTTCCGTAACGGTTCCTTCCCCATTCTCTGTGGCTTCGTACACAACACGATCTCCAACAAGCGGCGTTATATTTCTATTTTTGAACACGCCTCTTCCACGGCAGGTCACTGTATTCCCMTCCAGAAGAGCAGCTCCTTCAGGCAATACATAATAATAACCGCTAAGCGCTTTGACAATGAGTCCTTGCGGCATTAATTGGCCCCTCCAGCAGGTGGTTTAGAAGCTGTTCCACCAGTTTGACCTTGGCTATTCCCACCAAYGGGAATAGCGGGTCCAGTATTTTGTGTCTTCGGAGTCGGGGATGGACTAGGCGATACCGTCTTCCCATTTTTCTGATCCAAATAATCTTGATAGGTGCGTGTGATTGAATTAACCAAGCTGTCTCCTTCTTTGATCAAGATTACGGCTTTTTTGTCCGGTGAAACAATGACTTTAACATCCAAGTTTTGCGGCTTCGAGACTTTTTCCGTCAAGTATTCGAAGTTCTCATACTGGGCGTCGCTCACAATAATTTTGAACACAGAGTCCTTGCCTTCTGTAGTAGGCTTCACAGGTACGCTAACTGTCAGTTGACCAGCTTCCTCTGGCAAGCCATCACTAATGACGAGTGAAATCTCCCCGCCAATGGAGGCTTCCTCATCTTTTTTATAAGGAAACTGGGCGATTACTTTCCCTTTAGCTACTTTGTAGCTCTTCTCACGAGTAATGCCATTGACGGGGAGCTTCAGACCCAGCTTCGTAATTTGTGCCTTCGCCTCTGCTTCCGCCAAGCCAACTAAGTCTGGCATTTTAACCGTTTCCTTCGCTTTGCTCACCGTTAAGGTAATTGCGGCTTTTTCCAGTTCAAACTCCTCACCAGGAGGCGGTGACTGCTTGAGAATCAGATCCGGCGCATTGTCGGATGTTTCAGGTTTGATCGTAATTTGGTCATCCTTAATACCGAGTCCCTGCAGCTTTAATTTAACATCGTTTAGGGTTTGCCCCACATAATTGTCCATTTTGACTTTGGGAATGCCTTTACTCACGTAAAGAATGACCTTCGTACCAACATTCAGTCTCATCCCGCTTGGATCTTGACGAATGACCGTATCTTTGGGCAGCTTGCTATCCGCGTCGTATTCAACCGTCCAGCCTAATTTGGCAACCGTTAGTTCGGCTTGCGCTTGTGTCAGTATCTTGTTCTCAACATTCGGGACCTCAACAGTCTCAATGGCGAACATCCCTTTCACATAACCAACCATATACCACATGGCGCCCAGCACAATTAACAAAACAGCAATCCAGATGAGCGGCTTAATCCAGCCTTTCCCCTTCGAAGGAGCAGGCTCTTCTCGCCAAGCTGGCTTGTCTGGTTCATCATCGTCGTCGTCATCGAATTGCGCTAGCTGATCGGCGCGAATGGCTGGCATAACCAACGTACGTTCTTCATCCATGCCATAAGCATCCCAGAAAGCAACCTTCGCTTCATTCCGACGATCTGGAGCCAAGCACGTATCGAGATCGGCCATCATCAGCTTCGCAGATTGATACCGTTCTTCCGGCTTTTTGCGCATCGCCTTCAGTATAATGTTCTCTACACTTTGCGGAATCAGCGGATTCACCTTACGCGGCTCTTCCACATCTTCCTGCAAATGCTTCAAGGCGACGGAAATCGGACTTTCCCCCAGAAAAGGAAGTCGACCGGTCAGCATTTGATACATCACAATGCCAAGCGAATACAAATCCGATTTTTCCCCCGTATTCGTGCCTTTCGCATGCTCAGGCGAGAAATAGTGAACAGAACCGACGACAGATCCGGTTTGCGTAATCGTAGATGATGTCGCAGCTCTAGCAATACCGAAATCCGTCACCTTCACACGGCCGTTTTTGCCAATTAGAATATTGTGCGGCTTGATATCGCGGTGAATAATTTCATTATGATGAGCGTGATCAAGTGCATCTGCAATTTGACTTGCATAATGAACCGCATCTTCCACCTGTAATGGCGCCTTTTCTTTAATCAAATCATTCAGCGTCTTGCCTTCAATATATTCCATCACGATGTAATGGACATCTTCTTCTTGCCCAACGTCATAAATACTGACAACATTAGGATGAGATAGGGAAGCGGCTGCTTGTGCTTCTCTGCGGAAACGACGAATGAATTCTTCATCGTGTACATACTGTGAACGCAGCACTTTGACAGCCACTTTACGATTCAAAAGCAAATCATGCCCTTTGTAGACTAAAGCCATGCCGCCTCCGCCAATACGTTCTAAGATCTCATAGCGGCCTCCAAGCTTTCTACCGATCAATTCCCATCACCCCTTTTTTCGTCCGAATCCTGATCATGTGCAAATAAAAGGACCGTTACATTATCATCTCCGCCTTCGCGAAGCGCGCTCTGGATTAACGCATCTGCCGCATCTTCCAACTGCTCGTTTTCCCGAACAATTCGCAGAATATCCGCATCATCGACCAATCCGCTCAAACCATCCGAACAAATGAGAATAACATCGTCTGGACGCCACGTGTACTCATAGAGATCCACTTCCACACTAGGCTCAGTGCCTAGTGCACGTGTAATCCAATTACGTCTTGGATGATGATCAGCCTCTTCCATCGTTAGCTGTCCATTCTTAACAAGCTCGTAAACTAAGGAATGATCCTCCGTCAGTTGTTGAATGGAATCCCCAGTCAGTTTATACGCACGACTATCTCCGATATGTCCGATAATGAGAAGCTCCTGTGAAGCAATAATGGCAACGACAGTCGTTCCCATGCCATGGTACTTTTCTTGATCCGACGCAAAAGCATAAATCTCCTCGTTCGCCTTCTCAATCGCTTCCCTCAGTATTTGCTTACAGGACTCCACCGACATTCCCCAATGGATGGATTGCAATTGCGCTCCAATCGTGTCAATGGCCATTTGACTGGCAATATCACCAGCTTGATGCCCCCCCATTCCATCAGCAACAATAGCCAACGATAGGCCATTGAGTTGATGGTAGATAGCGGCACGGTCCTCATTGACTTGACGGACCTTCCCTATATCGGTACGACTTACCATCTTCATCCGGCTCTCACCTCATTTACTGCTCTCCATATGCTTAGCTCGCAATTGTCCGCAGGCAGCAGCGATATCACTACCTTGTTCACGGCGTATGGTGGCATTAATTTTGCCCTTCTCCAGAATACGTTGGAAGGTAAAAATATCATCTCGGGGTGTACGCTTGAAATCACGTTCAGCCACAAAATTGACAGGAATCAGATTCACATGGCTGAGCGGCATATCTTTCAAGACAAGCGCCAGCTCTTCCGCATGCTCAGGCTGGTCATTCACTTCGCCCATGAGGGCATATTCAAACGTAATCCGTCTGCCCGTTTTGGCAATGTAGTATTTACAAGCTTCGATGAGATCTACGAAAGGGAACCTGCGATTAACAGGCATCAGCTTCGATCGCAGTGCATCATTCGGCGCATGGATCGAAATCGCCAAATTCACTTGCAAATTCTCATCCGCGAACTTATAAATGTTCGGTACGATGCCACTCGTCGATACCGTAATGTGACGCTGTCCGATATTCAACCCTTTCGGGTGAATCATGACACGCAGGAAATTCATGGTCGCTTCATAATTTTCAAAAGGCTCGCCAATCCCCATGATCACGATGGAAGAGATACGCTCTCCCGTTTCATCAAGCAATTTCTGCGCTTTCACAACCTGGGCGACAATCTCGCCTGGTCGTAGATCCCGCTTCAATCCGCCCAAAGTGGACGCACAGAACGTACAGCCGACTCTACAGCCGACTTGGGTCGTTACGCAAATACTGTTGCCGTAATTATGCTTCATCACGACAGTTTCAATAGCGTTCTTATCTTCAAGCTCAAACAAGAACTTGACTGTGCCATCCTGGGATTGATATTTCGTAATCTCCGACAGGGTAACGAACTCAAACTGATCCTTCAACTTGTCGCGAAGTGTTTTCGGCAAATTCGACATTTCGTCGAAACTGAAAACGCGTTTAATATATAACCAATCAAAAATTTGACCGGCACGAAACGCAGACTCCCCATTTTCTTTGACCCAGCTTTGCCACTCATCCCAATTCAAATCATATACAAACGGTTTCTCTTTCAGATACGGCTTAATACCCACATTTATCACAACCTGTTGTTATTTCGTCTATTTTAAAATATTTTAACACAAAGCAGGAACGAACACACGTCCCTGTCTGTTACACGTCACGCTTACGCAGCCGAGCGATAAAAAAACCGTCCGAATGGAACTGCTGCGGCAAAATTTGCACCATGCCAGACGTTGCCGCCTTCGGGTCAATCTCCGTGAAAACATCCGCTGGCAGCGGAGCTAGCTCGAACTCGCTGTGTTCGGCAAGAAAGCGCTCGACCATGCCCTCATTCTCTGCCTGTTCAATCGTGCACGTGCTGTACACCAGTACGCCGCCTGGCTTGAGCAGACGGTGTACACGACTCAGAATCGCATACTGCGTTTCACTGATCGCTTCGATCTCCGCCTCCTGCTTCGCCCATTTGAGATCTGGCTTGCGGCGAATAACCCCAAGGCCAGAGCAAGGTGCATCAAGCAGGATGCGATCGAAAGACTCCGCCGCAAAATGCTCATCCAGCTTCGCAGCATCCATCACGAGCGTCTGAATCGACGATAGTCCCAGACGCTCCGCTTGATCTGCGATTAATTTCTGCTTGTGCTCATGCAGATCACAAGCCCAAATCTGACCCACATCGTCCATCTTCTCCGCGATGTGGGCGGTCTTGCCGCCAGGGGCGGCGCAACAGTCCAGCACCTTCATGCCTGGACGCGGGTCAAGAGCCTCGGCGACGAGCATCGAGCTCTCGTCTTGAATCGAGAAGTCCCCTTGCTGGAAGCCGGGGACTAGCGCCATGTTCCCGGCCCCCTGCACAAGGATGCCGGCCGGGGCCAGCTCTGACGCTTCCGCGCTGAGGCCGCTAGCTTGGAGCTGCTCCAGCAGCTCCAAGCGGCTGCGCCGCCTCGCGTTCGCACGAATGCTCACGTGCGGCGGCTCGTTGTTCGCCGCACAGATCTGTTCCGTCAGCTCAGGGCCGAGCTGACGGATCCACCGGCGCACGAGCCATTCCGGATGGGAATGGCTCAGCGCGATGCGCTTCACGTCGCCGAGCGCAGCCGGCAGCGTGAGCTCGTCCTTGCTGCGGATGATCGCCCGCAGCACGCCGTTGACCATGCCCGAGATGCCTTGGTGGCCTCGGCGCTTCGCGATATTGACCGCTTCGCTCACGACCGCATGGTCAGGGATGCGGTCCAAATAATGCAGCTGATAGAAACTCAGCCGCAGCAGGCACCTCACCCAGGGCTCCAGCTTCGCAAGACCTTTGCTGACGAAGCGCTCCAAGAAGAAGTCAATCGTATTCTGGCGCCCAATCGTACCGTACACAAGCTCCGTCGCCAGTCCAGCATCTGCACGCTCAAGAGCATGCTTCTGCAGCACTTGGTTCAACAGGAGATTACTATAGGACTGATTCTCTTCAACTCGAATAAGTACATCCAGTGCCGCATCACGGGCAGAACGCTTAACAGCGCTGCTCTTCGCAGCGCCCGAGGATGATTTTGGCGCAGAGGGCTTACCCGATCTCTGCGAATTCGTATGTCCATGTTGCGGACGAGTTGGTTTAGTCGTAGACAAAATCAAATACCTCATTTTTTTCGTGGCATTGTAAATATAGAAAATCAGTCTTACATAAGCACTATTTCGAATTACCCTTACGCGTTACCCAATACCGTACCCGCCGGAATTTGCACGCCGCGAATGAATTCAGATACCGGCATCGCCTTTTTGCCAGCAGGTTGAATCTCCGTTAGCCACAATGTACCTGCTCCCGTCATGACTTCAATCCCTTGCTCGCTGCAGCTAAGCACGGTTCCTGGCGCTGCGTCAGACAGATCTTGACCCGCTTGCCTCGGCTTCAAGCTCGCCCATACCTTCAGCACATCACCATTCCAGAACGTGTACGCACCAGGATAGGCATTTAACCCTCGAATGTGATTCCACAGCTCGACAGCAGAACGCGACCAGTCCAGAAGTTCATCTTCCCTGCGAATATTAGGTGAATAGATCGCATCCGCCTCATTCTGAGGAACAGCCTGAATCCGACCAGCCAAGAGATCAGGCAGCGTCCGCTTCAGCAAATCAGCCCCAGCAACACTCAGCTTGTCAAACAACATTCCTGTCGTATCCGTATCCTCAATCGGAAGTGCCACACGCGAGATCATGTCTCCCGTATCCAATCCAACCGCCATATACATAATGGTTACGCCGGTTTCAGCCTCACCTCGCATGACAGCATGATGAATCGGCGCTCCCCCCCGATATTTCGGAAGCAGCGAAGCATGAATATTAATGCAGCCATACTTAGGCAAATCTAACACCGATTTCGGTAAAATTTGGCCATAAGCTGCTGTTACGATTAAATCAGGTGCAAGCTGGCGAATCCGCTCTACGGAATCTGCTTCACGCAGCTTCACCGGTTGAAGCACGGGAATGCCATGCTTCTCGGCCTCTACCTTCACTGGCGTCGGCGTAAGGACGCGTTTGCGTCCCTTCGGCCGATCCGGCTGCGTGACAACAGTTGTCACGTTATAGCCTTCCTCCAAGAGTGCTTGCAAGGAGGGTACTGCAAATTCTGGTGTACCCATGAAAATGATATTCACGCTTCTTCTTCCTCTTCTTCATCGGCTGTATACGTTTTGACCGCAAGATCCGTAAACAATACGCCATTTAAGTGATCAATCTCATGGAAAATACAACGAGCAAGCAGCTCCGTGCCTGTCACTTCAATCGGATTCCCATCGCGATCTTGCCCTTTCGCCGTTACATTCAACGCACGAAGCACATCACCGCGAAGCCCAGGAATACTCAAGCAGCCTTCAGGCCCCATTTGCTCCCCGCTGGAAACAACAATCTCAGGATTCACCATTTCGATTAACCCGCCATGCTCCTCGCCGCAATCCATCACGATTACACGCTTCAGAATACCGATTTGTGGAGCAGCAAGACCAACGCCTTCCGCTTCATACATCGTATMTGCCATATCATCAAGCAATTTATGCAGATTGGAATTAAATTTCGTAACTGTGATCGCTTTCTCGCGCAGCACAGGATCTGGATCTTTAACAATAATACGAATAGCCATGAATGTGCACCTACCTTTAAGTCGTCTCGATTAGGGGTTATTACATCAAATATTGCGGGTCAACATCCACGCTTATTAGCAGCTTTTCTTTGGCTGAGCGTTCCTCAAACCAAGCTACTGTCTTCCCAACGATCTCTGCAGCTCTATCTTCCCCACGATATTTTACCACGCATTGGAATCGATATCTATCTTTGATTCGGGAAATAGGCGATGCAACAGGTCCTAACACGTCAAAATGAAAGGATGAATCCAGCGATACGGCTTCCGAAAACAAATCTACCTGCTGCCTCGTATAAGGGAGAGCGATCTCTTTTAACCGTGTAACAAAGGCTTCCGCCATACGCACCAAGAGCGGTACTTGTTCGTGTGAGAATGTAATTAAAATCAATCTTTGATAAGGCGGATAACCTAAATTAGCACGAATATCCATCTCATGGTTGGCAAACGCAATATAATCATGATGACTCGCATATTGCACGCTGTAATGGTCCGGTGTGTACGTTTGTACAAACACTTCCCC
This sequence comes from Paenibacillus sp. 2RAB27, assembly GCF_052115445.1. NCBI lineage: Bacteria > Bacillati > Bacillota > Bacilli > Caryophanales > Paenibacillaceae > Paenibacillus > Paenibacillus sp. 2RAB27. The sequence continues at coordinate 251,674 of NZ_JBFRGR010000008.1, read as the reverse complement.
TTGCTTCTCATGCCGTCCCGCTCGACCTGCCACTTGTGTTAAGAGTTGGAACGTCCGCTCAGCAGAGCGAAAATCTGGTATATTCAGCACGGTATCCGCCGCGATGACCCCAACTAAGGTAACATCAGGAAAATCTAACCCTTTGGCCACCATCTGCGTCCCCAGAAGAACATCCGCCTGTTTCTCGCGAAACATCGTCAACCATTTCTCATGAGAGCCCTTTTCAGTCGTTGTATCCACATCCATGCGAATGACCCTAATGCCAGGAAAAATCTTACTGAGCTCTTCCTCAACCCGCTGTGTCCCTGTCCCAAAATGACGAATATGCTCCGACTGACAGCTCGGACACTCCTTCACCTCACGCTCAGCATAACCACAATAATGACAGCGCAGCGCATGTGAGCTTTGGTGATACGTCAATGAAATGTCGCAATGCGGACACTGTGAAACGAAACCGCACGTTCGACACATCACGAATGTCGCGTAACCCCGTCGATTCAGGAGCAATACTGTCTGTTCTTTCTTGTGTAACCGTTCTTCGATCGCTTTATACAAAGATCTGCTAAACATCGACCGATTGCCGGTTTTCAGCTCCTCACGCATATCCACAATCGTCACAGGCGGCATCGGTCTGCTCGCAACGCGCTCCTTCATCGTCAGCAATGTAAAAGGAGGTTTAGGGCGATCTTTCCTGCGTCTCGTTTTCTCCATACTCTCCAGAGATGGCGTAGCGGAACCCAGCACCACAACGGCATCTTGCTGCTTCGCCCTTTGAACAGCCACATCTCGCGTATGGTATTTCGGACTCTCTTCTTGTTTATACGAGGATTCATGCTCTTCATCTATAATGATCAAGCCAATGTTCGTAAAAGGAGCAAAAATCGCCGAACGTGCGCCGATTACGACCTTTACCTGCTTGCGTGTAATTTTACGCCACTCGTCATATCGCTCACCGTTGGACAATCGGCTATGCAGAACAGCAACAAGGTCGCCGAATCTCCCTTTAAAACGCTCCACCATCTGCGGCGTCAATGAAATTTCCGGCACAAGAACAATGGCTTCCTTATCCATATCCAAGCATTGCTGGATGGATTGTAGGTATACCTCTGTCTTTCCACTTCCCGTAACGCCATGCAGCAGAAACACCTCATGTCGATCTTCAGCCACCGCATCGCGAATAGGGGCGAACACGCCGCTCTGCTCTTCCGTCAGCGTAAGCGGCTTCGTCCGCTCAAAAGCACGGCCCATATACGGGTCGCGCATCACTTCCACCTCGCGCAGCTCAATCCAGCCGCGATCCGCCAAGCTTTTGACCGTGCTGGCTCCGACCTCAATGGTTTCCATCAGTTCCGTCAGTCGAATGGCGTGAGGATGCTCAATCAAATATCGGAGGACATCCTTCTGCTTGTTCGCTCTGGCCGGAAGCTCGGCAAGCGCCTCTTCCAAGCCACGACCACCTGCAGGTGGAAATACGGTTAGCGCCTTTTTGGCATTCATCCGGTCCTTCACTAGCTGCACTTCCGCCAGTCTACCCGATGACAGCAGCTCTTTGATCAGAGCGCCTTCCTTCGAAAAACGCTCCAACAACACGTCCATGGAAACCGATTCCTTACTCCTCACAAAGCTAATAATAGCTTCAATATCTGGCATATCGAGAAAGGATTGATCCTCTGATTCATCCCCTACAATAATGACACGCTCATATTTCGCTTTAAGTGCCGCAGGAAGCATCGCTTGCAAAGCAGTTACTTCATGGCACATATACATACGACTGATCCAGCGTCCAAGACTAACAAGTTCACTCGTCAAGGGAGGGACGAGATCCAACACAGTTTGAATCGGCTTGATGCGTTTCGCATCTACTTGCGTTTCCTCTTGCAGTTCAACCACAAAGCCTTGCAGAACACGTGGTCCAAAAGGTACACCTACTCGACTGCCGACTTCGACCCACTTACTCAAAGATGACGGCACTTCATAGTCGAACGCCCGATTGGTTTGCTTGGCTGGGACATCGACAATGACTTTGGCGTACATCAGGATTCCCCCGCCGCGGCAGCCATTCGCTCTGCAGCGAGTTCGAGCAATTTGCGCGCAACGTCCCATTTACTTTGGATAGGCAGCGCTTGTACAAGCCCGTTCTGATCATAGAAGCGAACGACATTCGTATCCCCGCCAAAGCCAGCGCCCTCTTGTGACACATCGTTCCCCACGATGAGATCACAATTTTTGCGCTTCAGCTTGTCCATCGCATGTTCATCCAACGCTTCCGTCTCCGCTGCAAACCCGATGACGAACTGTTCCTTCGTCTTCAGCGTTCCGATCTCCTGCAAAATATCGGGATTCTTAATAAGCTCAAGCGTCAGCGAGTCCGCTTTCTTTTTGATTTTCTGCTCGGCAACCACAGCAGGCCGATAGTCGGCCACAGCAGCCGCTTTTATGATGAGCTGGCTTTCTCCTAGCCTGCTTAACACCGCTTCGCGCATATCCAGCGCAGACTGCACAGGAACAAGCTGAACACCTTCTGGTACAGTTAGAGCCGATGGTCCTGAAACCAACGTTACCTTCGCCCCCATCCGCACAGCTTCTTCCGCGATCGCATACCCCATTTTGCCTGACGAATCATTGGTCAAATAACGAACAGGATCCAGACGTTCTACCGTGCCTCCGGCCGTCACTAACACACGTTTACCTGCTAAACGCCCAGGATCCCCTTGAAAATGCCGCTCAACCACGGCAAAAATTTCCTCTGGCTCAGCGAGACGCCCCTTGCCCACATAGCCACAGGCCAGTTGCCCTTCGCCTGGTTCAATGAATCGAACGCCGCGACGAAGCAAAGTCTCMATGTTGGTTTGTACCGCAGGATTCGCGTACATATGCACATTCATCGCAGGTGCCACCCAGATCGGGGCCATGGTTGCAAGCAGAGTGGTACTCAGCATATCATCGCCAAGCCCTAATGCCAGCTTGCCGATCATATTGGCCGTAGCTGGAGCAATCAGCACGAGATCAGCGCTGTCCGCCAAATTGATATGAGACACAACCGCGGGATCCTTCTCATCGAAGGTATCAACAAAAACATGATGTCGCGATAAGGTTTGAAACGTTAATGGGGCAACGAATTGCACCGCGGAACGCGTCATAATCACCCGTACAACAGCTCCAGCTTGTGTTAATTTACTCGTTAACGCTGCAGCCTTATAAGCCGCAATGCCTCCACAGACACCGAGCACAATCGTTTTGCCTTGTAATACACCCATGGAAATCCCCTTTCGAAATACCAAATGGAATAAACGGCTACTCCTTCCTTCAAAGACGGGAGCGTTTATCTAAACATATAGCCGATTAATTATGTGAAACATAGAATGTCTATATTTTGAGAAAAAAATAACAACCACGAGGGTTGTTGGGTAAGGCAGTTTATTTCTTCGCGTATTTCTCGCTCTCGTTTGTGTTAATTTTCTCATAACCGATGTAATTACCGTAAAGTTCTTCTAAGGCAACACCAACATGTTTGTGAGCTTTCTGGCCTTTCAAATCCGATTTCGCACCATCACGAAGGGATCTAGCTCTTTTGGAAGCTGCAACAACCAGGGAGTACTTGCTGTCTACGATATCGAGCAGTTTATCAATTGAAGGGTATAACATTCAATTCACCTCATCCATCCATTGTACGATTTTTGGAAACATACGATCTTTTTTGCAGTGCTCAGCGGCTAGTATCGCTTGTATTTTCGCGCATGCGGTATCTACATGATCATTTACGATCGCATAATCATAGTGTTCCATCAAACGAATTTCATCAATGGCCACTGACATGCGACTGCGGATGACCTCATCCGTTTCCGTGCCACGTGTAACAATACGATTCTCAAGCTCATCTAGAGATGGCGGCAACAAGAAAATAAATACACCTTCGTCAAACTTCTGCTTGACCTGCAGTGCACCTTGCACCTCGATTTCCAAGATCACATCGTGCCCTGAACGTAGCGTCTCCTCTACGAAACGTCTTGGTGTGCCATAGAAGTTGCCCACATATTCGGCCCATTCCAGCACTTCATCGGTTTCAATCAACTGCTGAAATTGCTCGCGGGTTTTGAAAAAATAATTCACACCGTCTACTTCACCTTGTCTAGGAGAACGCGTTGTCGCTGATACCGAGTAGACAATATCAGGAGCAACCTTGCGCAGCGCCGCACAAACCGTTCCTTTGCCAACTCCAGACGGTCCGGATAAAACAATCAGAATACCTCTCTCACGCTCAAGAGTGTTCGTATTACTCGTCATGATCATCGTCCTTATTCGAAAGTCTATGCGCTACCGTCTCTGGTTGTACTGCCGACAAAATCACATGATCGCTGTCCGTGATAATAACGGCACGGGTTCTTCTACCATATGTAGCGTCAATCAGCATGTGACGATCACGCGCTTCTTGAATGATTCTCTTGATCGGAGCGGATTCTGGACTCACGATCGAGATAATGCGGTTCGCCGATACGATGTTGCCGAACCCGATATTGATTAATTTGATAGCCATCTAGGACTTCCTCCTCGCGAAGCACATGCAAGCTTCACTCGATATTCTGTATTTGTTCCCGCATTTTCTCAAGCTCTGCTTTCATCGCAATCACTCTAGCCGTAGGCTCCGAATGATTCGACTTCGATCCGATCGTGTTCACTTCCCGATTCATTTCTTGAATTAAGARGTCCAGCTTTCGGCCAACAGGCTCTTTGTCTAAAAGCAATGACTCACATTGCCCAAAATGACTCTTCAGACGCGTTAATTCCTCATCCACATTAGAACGATCTGCGAAGAGAGCAATCTCAGTCGCTAGGCGCTGCTCATCCACAGGTATCCCATCGAGAACGAGGGACTGAATGCGAATCGTCATCTTCGTCGCATACTCCTGAACGACTTGAGGAGCAAGTGCTTCCAACTCGATATGAATTCGCTTCATCTCGGCTAGCCGTTCGCGGATATCCTGCTCTAAGAATTCACCTTCGCGGTGTCTCATCGCGGATAGCTGAACGACAGCCTCCTGTAAGCAGGCGCATAGCTCCTGTTCAATCTCGTCATCAGGCTCTTGACGTACGTCTTTCATCTGAATCAGCTCAGGAAGTTTCAATAAATCGTTGAGATCTACCTGACCCGTGATCCCATACCGCTGCTTCAACTGTTCTGCGGCTTCCAGATAAGCATCTGCCAAAGCATAATTAACCGTTACGTTCTTCGGGGAAGCTGCTTCACGTTCCGCCGTGATGAAGACATCTACTCGTCCTCGCTTCACAGCATGCAATACCGTTTTCTTCAAAGCGTCTTCAAAAGCCGCCCATTCCTTAGGCAACCGAATCGACACTTCACTATACCTATGATTGACCGATTTCACATCGATAAACACGTTGTATCCCGCAAAAGAACGATTCGCTTGTCCGAACCCGGTCATACTGCAAATCATTCTAATCACATCCATTACCCTATTTTAATTCATTTTGAAAGTGGGTACAAGTGGAAATCATGCCTTTTCGACTTTTCCCACACATAGTTCGTCAGATCTACGCACATTTCATACGCCAGAAATGGGGTCATCAGATAAATACCATTAAAGTATTGCATCGCGGTATCCAGCAATTCTTTGGCAATTTCCACACCCATGGCGCGACCTTCTGGACCTTTCAAGCCATCCATCCGGGCTCTAACTTCATCCGATAGACGAATACCTGGAACCTCATTGTGCAGGTATTCGGCATTGCCGCCACTAGCCAGCGGGGCGATCCCGATGAAAATAGGAATTTGCAAATGCTTAGTCGCTTCATAAATGTCTTCAATAAGCTTCGCATCGTACACAGGCTGCGTCATGATATAATCTGCGCCTGCCTCGATCTTGCGCTCCAAGCGCTGAACGGCTTTATCTAAATGCTTCACATTCGGATTGAATGCTGCACCAACAACGAAGTTAGCCTTCTGCTTCAAAGGTTTACCGGAGAAGGCGATGCCTTCGTTGAGCTGTTTGATCATCCGAATAATTTCGAATGAGGTAAGGTCGTACACAGAGCTGGACCCCGGGAGATCGCCAAACTTGGCGGGATCGCCGGTCACGGCCAGCACGTGGTCTATCCCAAGCGCGTGCAAGCCCATGAGATGGGACTGCGTCCCAATCATGTTGCGGTCACGACACGCGATGTGGATGAGCGGACGCGCGCCCAAACGCTCCTGCACGAGGTAGCCGAGGGCCAGGTTGCTCATGCGCGTCACGGCAAGGGAATTGTCGGCCATCGTAATGGCGTCGACATGTGCCTCCTGCAGGGCTTTCGACCCCTGCATGAACTTCTCGATGTCGAGATCCTTCGGAGGATCCAGCTCGACAATGACGGTTTTGCGCTGCTTCACGATGTCCAGCAGCGAAGGTATGCCCGCCGGCGGCGCAGGCTTCGCCGGTGCCGGCTCAAGCACGATCGCAGCGGCTCCCGCAGGAGCAGTGCCTGGTGCAGCCGGCACGTAGCCCTGCAGCGCCTTCGCCACAGCGGCGATGTGCTCCGGCGTCGTGCCGCAGCAGCCGCCGATGATGCGCGCGCCAAGATCGGCGAAGCGCAGCGCGCTTTCGGCGAAATACTTCGGCGTCGCCGCATACGTATAATGCCCGTCTACGTAGTCGGGCAAACCTGCGTTCGGAAACGCCGAGAATGGAACACCAGGAATCGGCGAGATTTTCTCCATCGAACGCAGGATCCCGTTCGGGCCGACTCGGCAGTTGAAGCCGATCACATCAGCGCCTTCATCACGTAGCCGCAGGAAAGCTTCTTGCAGCGGAACACCGTCCTGCGTGCTGCCCGTGCCCTCATTGGCAAACTGGCAGATCACAGGAAGCCCACTCATGCTGCGAATAATTCGTAAAGCAAGCTGCAGCTCTTCCAAATCGTAGAAGGTCTCTAATAACAGCCCGTCCACTGGTGAGTCAAGCAGAATTCCTATCTGTTCCTGTAAGGATTGCTCGACCTCAGAGGTTCTCACATTCTTTCGCTTGCCTGCGCGAATGGATCCGATAGCTCCAACGACATAAGCATCGTCGCCAACAGCGTTCCTGGCTAGCTCAACACCCGCACGGTTAATGGCTTCAACGTCGCCTTCCAGCCCGTACTTCGAAAGCTTCTYCCGATTCGCCGAAAACGTATTCGTTTCAATAAGACGAGCACCTGCCTCGAAATAACGGCGGTGCACGTCAGCGACCGTTTCTGGTCTAAGCAAATTCAATTCTTCATATGAAATGCCGACGGGAAATCCCATCTGATATAAGTATGTCCCCATAGCGCCGTCACCGGTCAAAATCTCCTGTTGCAGCGCTGCACGAAGATCCAATTTCATGCATCATTTCCCCTATCTATAGTTTGCCTGTAAACACTTCTTCCGCAGGCCCCGTCATATAGACGTGATTGTCTTCTTCCAGCCACTCGATGAACAAATCTCCACCTTTGAGTGAAACGGTCGCTTCACGATCAGATAGACCATTCAGCACGGAAGATACCAGCGTAGCACACGCGCCTGTTCCGCAAGCAAGCGTTGGCCCAGCGCCACGCTCCCAAACACGCATATCCGTATAAGCGCGATCTCGAACGGTTGCGAATTCGACATTTATTTTACGCGGAAACATAGGATGCGCCTCAAGCTTAGGCCCCCATGTTGCCAGGTCAAAATTCACAGCATCCTCTACATAAATGACACAATGCGGATTCCCCATGGATACCGCTGTGAAACGAAACGATGTGCCATCTACCTCGATTGGATAATCGATCACCTCGTCGGCATCAACTGTCGTTGGTACCTGAAGTCCTTGTAAAATGGGCTCTCCCATGTCCACACGAGCAGTCACAACTCGGCCATCTTGCACATGTACTTGAACCTTCTGTACACCAGCACCAATGGTTTCGATGGTAATTTCAGTAGCATCAATCAACTTATGGTCATAAACATATTTGGAAACACAGCGGATCGCGTTGCCGCATTGCTCGGCCTCAGATCCATCCGAGTTGATAATGCGCATTTGAAAATCAGCTTTCTCTGAAGGAAGAATAAAGACAACACCGTCAGCACCGATGCTAAAAAATCGATTACACAACTGAATGGCCAACTGGTCCGCCCCGGCAGGCAGCTCTTTCTCTCCGGATACGACAATAAAATCATTGCCAAGACCGTGCATTTTCGTAAAATTCATGTCAAGCACCCCTATGTGCGGTTTAGCCATTATCATAGCGTAAAATCGTCAGTATGCATAGCCCTGCGCCCTCGCAGCACGTCATAGTCGCTAAATCGCCATAGTTGTAAACCTGACAGTGACTTTTGGATTTTGTGCAGTTGGTAGGAGTTTGCTAGGGAGATGAGATAGGGTAAGTGAGTAAGCGTGTGTTGGTGGGATGAGCTGCGGTAGGTGAATAATATGAGTTGGTAAGTTGCGTTAGATGAATAGTGTGAGTTGGTAAGTTGCGTTAGATGAATAGTGTGAGTTGGAGGTGCTGAATAAATTACTGGAAAACCTACATCTATATCAAGTGAATATGATCTAAATTTGAGTTTAAATGGAAAATATGTAGTTAATCCCTTCCATTCTATTCAAATCCAAAGAAACCCCCGAAAATAACTGGAGAAAATCCATTTATTCGGAGATTTAAGGGAAATTCCAGTAAATTAACTGTATAAAATCCATCTACTCGTAGGCAGAGCGGGAGTATGGCGGGGCGGGCAGTGCAGTGTCGAGGTGAAGTTGGGCCATAAACAGGAAAAAGCTGCCTCACGGCAGCTCTTTCCATCTTTCCATCTTTCCATCTTTCCATCTTTCCATCTTTCCATCTTTCCATCTTTCCATCCTGCCATGTCCCTTATCGGAAACTCGGTTTAGACGATTTCGAATACACAGAGGCGCTTGAACCTCTCGAACCTCTGGAACCTTTGTTGCGTTTTGGCGACAACACGCTGCCTAGCCCCATAAAGAAAGTTGGAATGCCAGCTGCAATCAGAACGAGAATCCAATCTTTCCAGCCAAGCGGAACGGTTTTGAAGATCGGTTGGAGAGCTTCGATGTACATAACGCCAAGCATAAGAATGAGCGATGATAACACAGCCAGAACGAGGTACTTATTTTGCAAAGGATTCCGGTGGAAAATGGAACGTGAACTGCGACAATCAAACACGTGGATGAGCTGCGCCATAACCAAAGTCGCAAACGCGACACTTTGCGCTTTCAACAAGGTCTCTGCATCCGTTGGATTCACGCGTAAGATGAGCCAGAAGGCCCCCAAGGTGCATACCCCGATAAGGATACCACGGGAAATAATTTTCCAGCCTAAGCGTCTTGCAAAAATACTTTCCTTCGCCGAGCGCGGCTTATGCTGCATGAGGTCTTTCTCTGCCTGATCCACACCTAGTGCCATCGCTGGCAGACCATCTGTCACTAAATTCACCCATAGAATTTGAATAGGCACAAGCGGAAGCGGAAGCCCCGCCATCATGGCGATGAACATCGTCATAATCTCGCCAACGTTAGAAGCGAGCAAATAGCGAATGAACTTGCGGATATTTTCATAGATGCTGCGCCCCTCTTCAATCGCTGCAACGATCGTCGAGAAATTATCATCGCTAAGAATTAAGGAGGATGCCTCTTTAGATACATCGGTTCCCGTAATCCCCATGGCAATACCAATATCAGCTGCCTTAATCGCTGGTGCATCGTTAACGCCATCACCCGTCATGGCAACTACATGTCCATTGCGCTGCAACGATTTCACAATCCGCAGCTTATGCTCAGGGGACACCCTCGCATAGACGTAGGTATCATTGACTTTGGCATCGAGCTCATCATCGGAGAGCTGTCCGATTTGTTGACCGCTCATGCTGACACCATTGGTTGGAATCATCCCGAGCTGCTTCGCAATGGCTTCCGCAGTCGTTTGATGATCCCCTGTGATCATAACCGTTTTGATACCCGCCTTGCGGCATTTGGAGATCGCTTCACGCACTTCTTTGCGCGGTGGATCGATCATACCGGTTAACCCTACGAAGACTAAGCCATTCTCAACATCCTCATGATCATCATATCGATCACTCGCTTTAAGTTCCTTATAGGCAATACCCAACACCCTTAGCGCTGATTTGGCCATGCCTTCATTCGCTGAGATGACCTTTTGTTTCAGTGTTGACGTGAAGGGAATGACTTTGCCATCCCACAAAATATAACTGCAATGCTGCAACAACACATCCGGCGCCCCTTTGGTGCAAGCCATACGGCCGTTCTCAGAAGACACCAGCACGGACATCCGTTTGCGTTCCGAATCGAAAGGGAACTCGGCGATCCGTTTATATTTTTCACTCAGCGAAACTTGCGTAATCCCGCTCTTGGCACTTAGAACAACTAAGGCTCCTTCTGTTGGATCCCCTTTAATATTCCAAATTGAAGATGGTCCCCCAGCGCCCTCTTTCCCTTTCTTTCGCTTCGTTTCTTGTTTTTCTTCAACTAACGTTGCGTTATTACAAAGGGCTGACACGTGGAGAAGCTTCGATAGAGTTGGATGTTTGTGTGCGTCCGTATGTTGACCACTCATTAGAATATGACCGACCGGCGCATAACCATCTCCTGTTACCTCAAACACATCACCGCCGACCCACAAATGGGTCACTGTCATCTTGTTCTGCGTGAGCGTCCCCGTTTTATCTGAACAAATAACGGAGGCACAACCTAACGTCTCCACCGAAGGCAGCTTGCGGACGATCGCTTTCCGCTTAATCATTCGCTGAACGCCGAGCGCTAGTGCGATAGTAACAATCGCTGGAAGCCCTTCTGGGATAGCAGCAACTGCTAAGCTGACACCTGCCAAGAACATCGCATATGGTGGTTGTCCATGCATAATACCGGCAACAACAACAAGAATCGTCAACGCGATAGCGACGATAATTAAGATTTTACCTAGCTGCTCCAATCGGTGCTGAAGCGGTGTTTCCATAGATTCCGTATTTTGAATCAGGTCAGCGATTTTGCCCATTTCCGTGCCCATCCCGATTCGAACGACAACTGCTTTCGCCGTACCACGAGAAACCATCGTCCCCATGAAGCCGAGGTTGCGCTGATCACCAAGCGGCACTTCGTCGTGAGGAATAGGAGCAATCGTTTTGCTGACGGCAATGGACTCCCCGGTTAATGCGGACTCTTCGATATAGACGCCATTCGTCTCCAGAAACCGAACATCCGCTGGGACTCGATCTCCGCTCTCCAGGAACACAATATCACCTGGCACCAGATCACGAGCCGGAATTTGATGAACGGCTCCTTCTCTCCACACATTGGCATTCGGTGCAGACAGCTCTTTCAGTGCACGTAGTGAGCGTTCCGCTCGAAACTCCTGTGTAAAGCCCAAAATCCCATTCATCACGATAATGATGACGATGGTAATCGCATCTAAATATTCACCTAGCAAGCCGGATATCAGAGTCGCCCCCAATAGCACCAGCACCATGAAATCTTTAAATTGATTTAAGAGCAACGTGATTGGCGATACACGTTGCCCCTCTGAGAGCTCGTTTCGCCCTACCTCAGCCTGCCGTTTCCAAGCTTCCTCCCAGGGCAATCCTTGCTGCATATTCACCTGCTGTAACTGCAAGACATCCTCCGAGTTCAACTGGTACCACTTATTCTGACTCATCCGCCCTTCTCCCTCCCACATCCACTTGATCTTGTCTCACACTTAGAAGTTGTTCAAAAAGCCCGATTTTGATCACGAAGTATACCAGGAAGTGTATTCGACATCGAATCTTGCATTCAGCCGGAACTTCCGGTGCTCACGTAGTTTCCACTACGCTCCGCTCCTCATTTCCTAGCTTCTTGCAACCTTCTCGGTGCTGAAAATCGTACTTTTTGAACTCACGCTTATACGTATTTGTATTCAGACAAGCAGGAAAATATCCCTGAAATCATCTTTCCTGTCCAGAGCCCCTTAAGTTTTTGTGAAAAGTATGGCATCATAGAGATTAGCAAAGTTGTCAACCTCGGAATGAAGAGGTAACCACACTGACAAATGACAACTAGCCTCAAAGAATGGAGTTGTATGCATCATGGCTTTAGACGGACTCGTCCTTCATGCAATTGTTCACGAACTTCAAATGTATGTAGGAGGCCGCATTAATAAAATTCACCAACCGAGTGAAAATGACGTCGTGCTTCAAATTCGCACCCAAAGGCAGAACGTGAAGCTGCTCCTTTCCGCCAACCCTACGTATCCACGCGTCCAAACGACAGAACAAGTTACCATGAATCCGATGGATGCGCCTATGTTCTGTATGCTGCTTCGCAAATATTGTGAAGGCGGCGTAATTGAGGTCGTGGAACAAATCGGCATGGAACGTGTCATTCGTTTGCAGATTCGTCATCGTGACGAATTAGGAGATATATCCCTCAAGCATATTATTGTGGAAATCATGGGCCGCCACAGCAATATCATCTTGCTCGATCCCGTGACAGGAACAATTCTAGACGGCATTCATCATGTGACGCCAGCCATCAGTTCTTACCGGGTTGTTATGCCAGGGAGTACATATGTAACACCGCCTGAACAGGATAAGCAAAATCCACTTGAGGTTGATAGCGCAGCATTCATTCAAGCCTTAGAGCGGACATCTTCATCAGATGAGGTTTCCGTATCTCCATCGCCAATTAAACCTGAGCAACAGCTGGTTGCTGCATTCAGCGGACTAAGTCCACTGATCGCCAAGGAAATTGTATATCGCAGTATGCAAGGAAAAACGGAAGTCGATACCGCATCGCTTTGGCAGGCGTTCAGCGAAGTCATGACCGCTATGCGCGAGGATCGCTATGAACCAGTCATTGTAGAACAAGAACCGACAGGCAAGCTGTTCTTCGCGATGACACCACTTACGCACATCAAGGGCACATCGAAATTATACCCAACGCCAAGCTTGTGTTTGGAGCAATTCTATGGCGACAAAGCGGAACGAGATACGGTTAAACAGCGTGTATCGGATTTGTTGAAATTTTTACAAAATGAAGTCAATAAAAATGTCAAAAAACTGGAAAAACTTCAGGATACGATCGAAGACTCCAAGGATGCTGATAAATATCGTATTCTCGGAGAGCTGTTAACCGCCTCGCTCCATACAATCAAGAAAGGCGACAAAGAAGTCCAAGCCATTAATTACTACGATGAAGATCAGGCGATGATCACCATCACATTGGACCCGCTTCTTGGCCCGGCGGAAAATGCACAGCGCTATTTTAAGAAATATAGTAAATTGAAAAATAGTACGGTGATCGTCGAGGAGCAAATTGCCCAAACGCACCAAGAGATTACCTATCTCACAACGCTGCTGCAGCAGTTGAGTGTTGCCTCCTTGCCGGATATTGAAGAGATTCGTGATGAGCTTATGGAGCAAGGTTATGTGCGCGATCGAAACAAAAAGCAGCGTAAGAAAAAGAAAAAAGATAAGCCCGCTCTAGCCTGCTACGAATCCAGCGAGGGCGTTCCTATCTATGTTGGGAAAAATAATACGCAAAACGAATACCTGACGAATCGTCTTGCTTCTTCTATGGATACATGGCTGCATACCAAGGATATTCCTGGCTCCCACGTCGTCATTCGCGGTGAGTTCAGCGACACCACCTTACTTGAAGCCGCGCAGCTAGCTGCTTACTTCAGTCAAGCCAAAAACTCCAGTCAAGTTCCTGTGGATTATACAACAATCAAACATGTCCATAAGCCAAACGGCTCGAAGCCCGGCTTTGTCATTTACGTGAATCAGAAGACAGTTTATGTGACACCAGAGGAAGAAGAAATCAAGCAATTGAAAGTGACCATTAAATAAACATGCCAAAAACCTATCAGAGATTAATTCTCGATAGGTTTTTTGGCATATAAATAACCAATGCTATAAATCCCATTGCTTGATTAATGATAATAAATACGCCTTTACTTGCTCTTGCAAATCCGGACGCTGTAAGGCAAGTTCAATGGTCGCTTCAATATACCCCAGCTTGTCCCCAACGTCGTAGCGCTTCGCTTGCATCAGGTAAGCCGCCATCTGCTGTTCCTTATTCAGCACGCGCAAGGCATCCGTTAATTGAATCTCACCACCGCGGCCAGGCTCTTGACGCTCCAAAATGCGGAAAATTTCCGGCATAATGATGTAACGGCCAATTACCGCTAAATTCGAAGGCGCTTGATCACGATCAGGCTTCTCGACCAGATCCTCAATCAATCGATAGTTCGCGTAGCTCGTCGCTGGAGAGACGATACCATATTTGCTAACATCAGCCCAAGGCACCTCTTGAACCGCTATCACGGAGGTTTCCGTCTGCTCATAAATATCCATCATCTGTTTAAGCCCTGGCGGGGTAGATTGAAGAATATCATCCCCAAGTAAAACGGCGAACGGCTCATCTCCAATAAATTTGCGCGCGCAGAGAATTGCATGACCCAAGCCAAGCGGCTGCTTCTGACGAATATAATGAACATCCGCTAGATTAGAGACCGATTTCACAATCTCCAGCAGGTGTGTGCTCCCTTTTTCTTCAAGCATCATCTCAAGCTCTACGGATTTATCAAAATGATCCTCGATCGCACGTTTATTACGCCCTGTAACGATAATAATATCCTCAATGCCGGACTCAATCGCTTCTTCTACTATGTACTGAATCGCTGGTTTGTCAACGATGGGCAGCATTTCCTTGGGCTGCGCTTTGGTTGCGGGCAAGAAACGGGTGCCTAGTCCCGCCGCGGGAATAATGGCTTTTCGAATTTTTTTCATGAGCGATCCTCCTAAAAGTTTTGAGTAACCAATGCAAGCGAGGTRTAATATTGCAACATCAAAACTCGCTTCGGAATCATACGCTTGGTTGTAAAAGTTCCACGACATCCATGCCGATGCGTTTCGAGCCGATAGCCCCGTGGAAAGCAACTCCATCACGTACGCCATGGAAATCAGAACCTGCCGTGATCAGCAGCCCCTTACACTCTGCAAGAAGTCTATATCTTTCTTCATCTTCTGGCGAATGATCAGCATGATACACTTCAATCCCATCTAATCCCTGTGAAGTAATGACCTCTACTAGCGCATCATCGTGATAAATACCAGGGTGCGCAAGCACCGCTTTGCCGCCAGCTTCATGAATCCACGTAATCGCGGTTGCCGGCTCAATACGCGGCGGATTGGCGTAAGCAGCCGCTCCCGTAGCCAAATAGCGATCGAAAGCTTCCGTGATCGTACTCACATAGCCTTTATTCATGAGCACAGCAGCAATATGCGGTCGGCCAACTGTATCACCTTTGCGCTTCACATTGGCAACCTCTTTGAGAACTTCCTCCATCGTAATGTCGATGCCAAGCTCCTGTAGCCGTGCAATAATCATCTCATTGCGGGTATCCCTTGTTTCACGTAAAGATGACAAGCGTTGTAGGAATTGTTCATCCGCAATGTTCATGTAATAACCCAGAATATGAATATCCTGGCCATTCGCTACCGTTGAAATTTCAACGCCAGGAACAACGACAATGCCCAATTCCATGCCTGCCTCAAGTGCCTCCGCTACCCCCGAAATCGTATCATGATCGGTAATCGCAATTGCACCTAATCCTGCATCTAAAGCCATCTGGACATTCGCTCTCGGCGACTGCGTCCCGTCTGAAGCTGTTGTATGTGAATGTAAGTCTGCTTCCATTCGATCCCCCGTCCTTCTTATAGAAAACGACTTAAATCTTCTTGTCTCAAAAACGTCATGAAGCTTACGGCCGAAATAGGCAGCAAGGTCGAGTTTAAATAAATCGCATAAAAGCTGCGCTCAAACACGATATTCTCGATCTTTTTCACTTTAAAAAGGCCTAGCGTTACCTCATGCTTAACGGACGATTGCGAAAGAATAGAAATCCCTAATCCCGCTTCAACAGCCGATTTGATGGCTCCTGTGCTTCCTAGCTCCATCACGATCTTCATCGAGGAACAATCCATGTTGCAGCGAGCGAATTCCTCCTCCATGACTCTTCTTGTACCTGAACCCTGTTCTCGCAGAACAAAAGGGTACTTCAATAACTCGTCCAATGTAACAACCGGGGCATCCGCTAGTGGATGATCCGAAGGAACAATGAGTCGCAGCTCGTCACTAAGGATCGGTTCGGTATGAACGTCTGGATGATGGATAGGCGCCTCAACAAGACCGAAATTGAGTTGATGACTAAGTACCTCATCCAAGATTTGGGCTGTGTTCATTACTTTCATCGATACGGAGATGTTCGGGTAATCCTTGCTGAAAGGGCCCAGAAGCCGAGGTAAAATGTACTCCCCCATCGTTAAGCTGGCGCCTAGCTGTAGCCGACCTTCGATCATCATTGTAAATTTTGACATCGCGACATCGGTGTCGCGAATAAGCTCAATGCTATTTTTGGCAAATGGCAGCAAAGCTCGTCCTGCTTCAGACAGTTCGATCTTCTTGGTGCTGCGATGAAAGAGCTTCACACCAAAGTAATCCTCAAGTGACTGTACCTGCATCGTCACGGCTGGCTGTGTCATATGTAACGCACCGGCTGCGTGTGAGAAACTGCCTTTTTCCGCTACGGTATAGAAAATGTGTAATTGATGAAAATTAAGTGCCATGATATACCGCCTCTCTTTGTTCCATTATATGAAATCGAACCCGTACAGTCCATCAAGACGACAAAAAAGAGTATGTCTGCCCTAGCTCCAGACATACTCTGCTCAATGACATGATTAGCGCCGCTTCCGACTATTCTTGATTAAAGTCATACGACGAGAGTGTCTCAACCAGGAATAGTACGATTTCAAATCGCGCAGCTCCATGGTCTCTGACATTTTGCCAAGAAAGGTAACGATGATCATTTTGTGCAGAGGATTGCCTACAAGATCCGTCTCATGCTCCAAATGGGAGAATTCGGCCACTACCACCAAATCATCATCAATCAGATAGACGTCTTCTTCGTTCCGATAATAAGGGACCATGCTATCATTTTTAAGCTTCTCCCAGAGAAACGCGCAGATTTCCTCAAGTGAATTGTTATCGCTAGAAATACGATCACTCCATCTCAGCTTAGCATGATTCGTGATCACGATATCCGCCACTTTCTTATCACCTAGCTGTACGAAGAATGGTTCGTAAGTACTCCATCTCCCCATAACCTTATCTTTCATGATCACATCCCCTTTCCTATTTAAATGGGACCGAATACCTACTCCCTGAAGTTCTGTAAGTTATATTTTACTGTATTATAACTTTTTTTCCCATGGAAGAATATATAAAATTATTAATAAGTATTTATGAAGACAACAAACTATGCCTAATTTTCGGAAAATTGAGAAAACTTATAACAAAGTCATTCAAACGAGACCGACCAAGGTCCATATTATGAGAAAAAAAAGAAAAAAGCTTCTCACGAAGCTTTCATTTTGCACTGTAGCCTCAAAGCGTGTAAAATCTAGTTTTGTCAGGAACGTCACTACTATACTCTGTCTTAATTTCATTACGATATGATTTCTCTACCTTCTTGACGTAAGGCAACTTGAGTAGACTGCGTGTGGTCTCTTCCAATTTGCTGGCATGTATATAAAGAACGGCATAATTCATTTTCTTGGATATGTAATGAAGGGAACCGAACCGCTCCAAATTTCTGGCGGCTTTAATATCGTTTACCCAAATGATTAATCCGCTTCGCTCAATCATCATGATTGCAACCTCTTTTCAATAATCCTAGTATGGAGTGATCTCACAACATGAAGCCATCAGACACTATTGTCCGCGTGTCTCGCGGACATATAACAGAAAGCATACATCGCATCCACCTTGCTGTTGTCGATAACCAAGGAACGCTCCTGCACGGTGCAGGCGATCCGCACCTGCTCACCTTCGCCCGTTCGACAGCGAAGCTGATTCAAGCCTTGCCGGTCATTGAATCCGGCGCGGCTGATCATTTCGGCCTGACTGAGGCCGAAATTGCCTTATGCTGCGCTTCCCACAATGGGGAAGCTGAGCATGTGAGCACAGCCCGCGGCATCCTAGGCAAGCTAGGGTATCATGCCAAACATCTGCAATGCGGTGCGCATGAGCCGTACCACGCGCCAACTGCACAGGCGATGCGTGAACGGGGAGAGTCCCCGTCAACTTTGCACAACAATTGCTCGGGCAAACATTCGGGTATGCTATCCTTAAGCAGCTATCTTGGCGCTTCACCGGATACCTACATGAGCCCTGAGCATCCTGTTCAGGTCCTCATGTTAGATGCTGTGAGTGCCATGTCAGATGTACCTAAGGAGCAGATGGAGCTCGGAATTGACGGCTGTGGCGTCCCTGTGTTTGGGATGCCGATCAACCATCTCGCACTCGCTTTTGCCCGATTKGGCAGCCCCGAAGGGCTATCTGCAGAGCGTGCAAACGCTTGCCAGAGAATTGTCAATGCTGTGCGGAAATATCCTCAATTCCTCGCAGGAAGCGACCGCTTCGATACGCGATTAATCGAGGTTACAAAAGGCCGAGTCTTAGGCAAAATGGGCGCTGAAGGCATCTTCGCCCTCTCCATACCCGATCAAGCCATCGGCTTCGTCTTAAAAGTAGAAGATGGAAACATTCGTGCCKTGTATCCTGCTGTCACTGAGGCGTTAAAGCAGCTAGGCTACCTGTCGGAAACCGAGGTCAGTGAGCTCAAGGAATTCCATACACCTGCCGTTCACAACTGGCAAGGAACCGAGGTCGGACGCATCCGCCCCGATTTCTGCCTGAAATGACGCCGCTTTTAATCACGAAGTAGTCCTTTGAAGCAAATTCGACATCGATATTGAATTCAGCTGGAAATTCCGGTGCTCACGTAGCTCACACTACGCTCCTCATTTCCTAGCTTCTTTCAATCTTCTCGGTGCTGAAAACCGCCTGGCTTTTGATCACGAAGGTAATTAACCGCAATTCCCACTGCAGCTTCCACCGGAGCTGCAGCCTTTGCCGGTTGGCAAGKGGTTATTGCTTGGCACTTTAATCGAATCTGATACCGCGTGAGCAATCGTCGTTGAAACGGTAAACAACAAGTCATCCAAGCGATCCTCAGCTTCTTTGTACTTGCGAACAGCCTCAACAGCTAGGAGCTTCTCTTGCACGTCATTCACAGCTGCTAAAGCATCGTGATAGCTCGGGTGGTAATGCCCAAAACGCTCGCACTCCTCAAAAGCATCTTTCTTCCTAGCAAACACAGCTTGCAAATCTTTCACTTCTCTGCTGTTCGCGACCTCGGTCTTCCAATATAAATAATCTGCAACTTCCGCAGAAGAATTAATCATATCACCCATATCGTAGGCTTGCATAAGGATAGCCGACATATCCAGTGTTTCTGTTTCCATTGTTTGTAACATTATGACAACCTCATCCTTCCTCGCGAAAAAGTCTATAACACTTCTATCATATCACAGTTCGCCAAGAGTTTCTTCCTTTTCTCTCACAGACCCATCGTTGATTCCTGGTAATATGAGCTTCATCTCATTCCAGTCCTCACTGGTCCAAGCGACCTCCTCATATTCTTCCCACCCCTCCAGAATCCAACCTGTTCGATCTTCGCGCAGCATGCGCGGGATAATGAAGCAGTCGCGTCCTTCTTTTCTCAACTGCAGCACACTTTTCCATTCGATAGCTTTACGAATCATATCCTTACGAGTAGAGGCATGATAGTTGCGTAACTCTTTAATCCAACTCATAGGAATTTGCTGCATATCTGGATATAAGTCCTCCCGCAGCGGCAAATATGGATCAATTTCATATAATTGAATCGTATCTTTAGAGTAACAGAGGCCTAATTGAGGTTCGTTCCATAATGGAATCTCCTGGTCTTCATCACTCCCTACATTCGGAATTGCACTTTGATTGGGGTGGAAACCCATCGCTTCCAAGCATTTCGTCAAATGTTTAATATGCGCGCGTGAAATAATAAAATTGGTTTCTCCTATGCGCTCTCCGAGCAGATTGCGGCACTTATCATTCCGAAGTAAGGCTTCCGCAACCTCATTCGTTTGACAGCGAAGCAGTGTCACATCCGTTAGGTAGAGCTTATCCTTGTGCTCCTCCCACTGCTGCAAGGTGATGATCACTTGTTCTGGAACTTCATAATAAGCATGATCTCGAAGAACTTGAAACACGTCTGAGCTCCTCAGACCATGATCTAACGCGCGCCCAAAGCTTTCTTTGGTCAAACGATAGGTACGTACGAGATCAGCGTTCAGCAGGTCAGCAAATGCCGCAACTCCCCACTCTAAGCGCAGAGAAGCATTGGGTGGTAAAAGCACTTCGAAATCAGGCTGAACGTATAGAGATGGATCGGTCAGGAGAGCCAGCTCGCTGAGAGAGTCTGGAAGCTCACCTGAACTCAATCTAGGTGTGATCAGCCATCTGAACCAAAGTTGCCCCTCTTGATCTTCCGCTAACTCAACAAAACGAAATGTGGACAACGGCCTAATCCAGGCTGTCATCAGCTCCTGACGAAGAGTCTCCTCGTCCATCGGTTTATGCCCAATCGAACAGCATGAGAGAACGGCTTGCAACAGCTCCGATAAACTGTACCACTGCAAGACAGTCGCCCTTTCCATGAATGCGATCCCATGCTCCAGCCAAACCGGAGCGGGAATCAAGGCCTGCCGCCAAATACGATACAATTGCGCTTGTTGGTGTTCATAGGAGCTTTGAAGCCAACGCTCGAAAAGACGATGATGGAATAGGAACCGGTTGCCCGTTTCATTTTTATAGAGGAATCCCATTCGCATGCCTAATTCAAGCATCAACGCGGCAGGCTCATCATACACGTCCGTGAATGCGTAAGTAAGTCCTGACTGTGTTAGTATTCTTGCGGGTAAACTCACATGTTCCGTAATCTTCTGCAACTGCTTCTTATGTAAAGTTCCTTTACTCGTAAGGGAAAGTTCGGATTGCCGCGAACAGCTGACCATACAATGAAACAATTGCTGCGCGAGTCCCCGTGGATTCGAAGGAATGCCTTCATCCATCTCTGCGATGTGGTCGCTGAGATCGCTTAGCTCATCTACATTGCTTTGCTCGGTGAGCCCTACGGCAGGAAACACTAGGCTCTGCCAACCTGCGAATGCATCCTCAGGCAGCGTGTACAACTGTTCTCCCCAAGATTTACGGAAAGCAACAACGACGCCATAACGACGAAGTCCCCATAACCCCAAACTGACTTGAGCACCAGACATTTGGAGCACTGCTTCTTTTTCCAACCTCTCGCCAGTAAAAGGCAGACAGCCGAACGTTGACATTACCAGGCGCAGCGTACGCTGCTCATCGGACGAAAGCTGATGATAGAGTTTAGCTAAATGAGTAGGAAGCGTAAGAATCTCTTCTAACGATTCCCCTGATGTACGAAGTGCAKAGCACCACGGTTGTCTTACAATGGACTCCTTTAACGAAACCGGCATTTTCCTTTCCACATGCTCGTACTTCATTTTCCAAGCCTACCTCCTCATCTTATCGCTTCATTCCAGCTTGTAATCTCGTATTGATAGCCTTGTTCTACAAGAAAGAGCTGCCTCTTCATGGCGAAATCCTGTTCTTTCGTGTCTGCGCTAACGAGTGAATAGAAGATGGCCGTGTTCTCACCATTTCGCTTCGGCCGAAGAATTCGACCCAATCGTTGTGCTTCTTCTTGCCTCGAGCCATAACTTCCCGATACCTGAATGGCAATCGCCGCATCTGGGAGATCGACAGCGAAATTCGCCACTTTGGAAACGATGAGCAGTGGGAGCTGCCCCTTTTTGAATCGCTCATATAACTCTTCTCGACGTTCATGAGGGATACTGCCGCATATCATGGGAGCACCTGTATGAATTGCAATTTCTTCAAGCTGATCAATATATTGACCGATAATTAACGTCGGTTCATCTGGATGGAGCTTCAACAAATAATCAATGACCGCAAGCTTCGCTGTATTCTCTCCGGCGATCCGGAACTGGTGCCTAGATTCTGAGGCATGATAACGATCTCGGTCCATAATTGACAGGGGTACCCGCACTTCTTGGCAAGTCACCTTAGCCAGCCACCCCATCGTTTCGAGCTGCTTCCACGCCATGTCATACTTCTTGGGCCCGACTAATGAGAACACGTCACCCTCTAAGCCATCTTCTCTAATTAGCGTTGCCGTTAAACCGAGCCTGCGCGTGGCTTGTATCTCCGCAGTCGCACGAAAAACGGGCGCAGGCAGAAGGTGAACCTCATCATAAATGATGAGGCCCCACTCCCTCTCGCTAAATAATCGCAAATGCGAGAATTCAGCCTCCTTGCTCCCGCGGTGCGTTAGAATTTGGTAGGTGGCAATGGTGATGGGCCTTATCTCCTTCGTAGTGCCATTATACTCACCCACCTGATCGCTAGTCAGTCCGGTCTTACTTAATATTTCACGTTTCCACTGCTTCACTGACGTTACATTGGAGGTAAGGATCAGTGTTGCACAGCTTGCTTTCGCCATTGCGGCGATCCCCACTACCGTCTTACCTGCTCCGCAAGGGAGAACCAGAACACCGCTTCCGCCATGGCCAACCTGCTGAAAAGCGTCTACGGCTTGCTTTTGATAATCGCGCAGTTGGAAAGGCTCATCCATCTGATCTTCGTCACGCCAAGGAATCTCCAGAAATTCTCCGCTGCGGTAGGAAGCTAGATCCTCCACGGGATAACCGAGCTTCATTAACTCTTGCTTCAAAATCCCCCGATGGCTCGGTGATATGGCAATAGCCCGTTCTCCACGTGCATCCTTGAGATAGTTTTGCAAGGATTCATAGGCACAAATTTCTTTGAAAACGACGGTATCCTCGCTTACCAAGAAGAGTTCCTTCCCCACATGCAACATGCGTAGAATCCCATAGCGCTTCGTATATTTCCGAATCGTGCTAAGCACAGCTGAGGGTACACCAAATTTGGCATGCTGCTGTAAGCAAGCTGTCATCTCTTCCAACCCCATGCCTGCTGCAGCTGCATTCCATAAAGACAATGGAGTAACCCGATAGGTGTGAAGATGTTCTGGACTTTTCACTAGATCTGCAAAGCGAGCCAGCTTACCTTGAAGCTTGTCAAATTCAGGATGATTCGTTTCGAGGAGGATAGATAAATCGCTCTGAACAATCAGAGGCTTTGAAGGATCCATAGTCAATCGCATATTCCCTCCTTTTTCCTTTAGTATGAAGGGAAAGTACTTGATTTAAACATGGACTCCATGCTAACGTATCTCAAAAGAGTTCATACACGGCGATAATCCCAACAATAATGATGGCAAATATAGACACCCAACTTGCAACTACGCCAGGGCGCACACCAACTTTCTCCTCTTTCGTGTACCAGTGTGCTTTCCTCGCGCGCGCTTCAACATCTTTCACATGAGCCTCAAATTTTTTCTCTATCTCGTATAAGTTCCACATGGTAATTCCCCCCATCCTTTGGTTGGAATTGATTTTAACATGGCAAGAAGTACCAGAGTTATCTATAATAAATGATCGTTTCGATCGAAAATAGTGATGGTTAAGGAGTGCATACAGATGGATCTTACCTTATATAAAACACTGCTCGAAGTAGCGAAATGGCAAAACTTTACGAAGGCTTCCGAAAAATTGGGCTACGCTCAGTCTAGTGTGACCTCCCAAATTCAAAAACTAGAGATCGAATACGGGGTTGAAATCTTCGAGCGGATCGATAAAAAGATGAGACCTACGCCTGCGGGGGACATTTTACTGCGATATGCAGCGAAAATTTTGAAATTATATGAGGAATCCAAAATCAATGTAGCTGGTCAAACGACAGGAAGCTTTATGATTGGCACACACGAAACAACGCTCTTCTCCTACATGCTGCCGCCGTTTCTCGGTGCTTTCAAAAAGTGCTTTCCAAACATTACAATCACCATCAATGAATTAATGGAAAATGATACGTCCCGTGCGCTGAAGGCAGGCGAATGCGATTTAGGGTTCATCGTCGACAAGGAACTCAGCGATCCTGATTTAATCTATCGGACGATACAGGAAGAGGAATTTGTCATTGTGGCAGCACCTGATCACCCCTTAGCCGCGAAATCGGCTATTATACCGGAGGATCTTAATGGCGCTGAAATTCTGATGTCCATATCAGGAGGACGTTGTCGGAAATTATTTGAAACGATGCTGCGTAAACATAATGTGCAGTATACACTCACCTATGAGATTAACAACTATGAAACGATCAAAAAATGCGCTATGCACGGGCTCGGCCTTTGCTTACTACCAAGAACGACCGTAACAACGGAAACACAAAACGGGCAGTTAGCGATATTACCGCTGAACTACCCGAATTTTAAATTGAATGTGCAATTATGCTATCATGCCAAAAGACAATTATCTGTACCCTTGACAAACTTCATCCAGCTGATGTGTGAAACTACTCCACACGAACGGCTTTCTCTTGGGCAATCAAGCACAATTCAGCCGCTTTGAATGTATGCGCTTGTGTCATCGCATTTTCTGTACGATGAATGCAATCCAGAATCAACTGACCGAAGAAAGGAAAGCCTACTTGTCCATGCAGACTGTAGTGCTTTTCTCCTTGTTGGTTGACTAGATACAACTGATCCCCCTGCGGATCACGAGCAATATCAATATATTTACGCAGCTCGATATAACCCTCAGTTCCAAGAATCAATGTGCGCCCGTCTCCCCATGTTCCTAAGCCATTAGGTGTCAGCCAGTCTACACGGAAATAATTCGTTGCCCCATTGTCCCCAATCAGTGTCGCATCGCCGAAATCCTCTAGCTCCGGATAATCCTTCGCATGATAGTTCGCTACTTTACTGCTAACGACTGTCGCATCTTTACAGCCCGAATAGAAGAGGAACTGCTCGATTTGATGGCTGCCGATATCACATAGAATACCGCCATATTTATCCTTCTCGAAAAACCAATCCGGACGGCTTGAGGCATTCAAACGGTGAGGTCCTAAGCCAATCACTTGAACCACGCGACCAATCGCGCCTTCTTCAATCAATTGACCCGCGAAAACCGCACTTTCCACGTGAAGTCGCTCACTATAGTAAACAGCATACTTACGTCCTGTTGTTTCAACTACGGCCTTCGCCGCAGCAAGCTGATCCAGGGAAGTAAATGGTGTTTTATCTGTGAAATAGTCCTTGCCATGCTCCATCACACGAATCCCGAGAGGACCACGCTCTGAAGGTACAGCTGCGGAAGCGACAAGCTTCACTTCTGGATCATGAAGAATCTCATCTTCAGAAGCAGCAATCTGAGCCTGAGGAAACTTCGCGACAAATGCCGCTACTTTCGCTGGGTCTTGATCGTACACCCATTTAAGTTCAGCGCCGGCTTCTAGAAGTCCGTTACTCATGCCATAAATATGACCATGATCCAACGCAATTACTGCAAAGGTAAACTCCCCTTTTTGAACAACAAGGTTCGGTTTCCCTTTTGGCGCATAATTCATGCCATCATTTTTTTGCATATCGATTTTCCCCCATGATCTTAGACATCAAGTGTTTTAAAGGAGCCTGCTTCTTTACTTGATTTGGAATTTTTGATTTTCTCTTGTAAATGCTGTTCAAAAAGATCTTCGTCGATCGGCAAATCAACCCAGTTGTCCGTGAATGTTGAGAGCATGATCGCATTGGAAATCATTAAGCCTTTAATGCCTTCCGCTCCTGGAGCAATCAATGGTGTACCATGAAGAATGGCATCAACAAAGTTCTGTGTGATCCCCATGTGGCCCGTTTCTTTACCTTCAACTGGGATTTCACATTTCCAACATTCCGGTTGACCAAAGCCGCCTTTGTACGTTTCATTGAATTCTCTTTCGGAAACGCGCAAACGCCAGAACGTCAACTTGCCATCTTCAATGACGATTTTACCTCGGTCCCCGGACAACTCGAATCGATTCGTCCCAGGTGCTTCCCCTGTTGTCGTCACGAACAAGCCTGTTGCGCCATTTTCATACTCAACGAATGCCGTTACATCATCTTCAACTTCGATATTGCGGTGCTTCCCGAAATAACAGAATGCACGAACACGCTTCGGCATCATATCAATCGTCCACTGCCATAGGTCAAGTTGATGCGGATCTTGGTTAATAAGTACACCGCCGCCTTCTCCAGCCCAAGTTGCACGCCAGCCGCCTGAATCGTAATAGCTTTGTGATCTATACCAATTGGTAATAATCCAGTTCGTTCTGCGAATCTCACCTAGTTCACCAGAAGAAACCAGATCCTTTAATTTTTTATATAGAGGATTTGTACGTTGATTGTACATCATGCTGAATACTTTACCTGAAGCTTCTGCTGCTTCATTCATTTGACGCACTTGTTTGGTATACACGCCAGCCGGCTTTTCACAAATAACATGCATGCCTGCTTGGAAAGCGCGTACAGCTGTTTCAGGGTGATCATAGTGAGGCGTTGCGATCAAAACCCCATCAATCAAGCCAGAAGCCAGAAAATCATCAAGATTATCAAATAGCTTGACACCTTCACCAAGATTTTCCTTTGCCCACTCTAGACGATCTGCTCGCGGTTCACAAATAGCGGTAAGAACGCCGCCTTTGACTTCATTATTCACTAAATATTTGGCATGTCCAGTTCCCATGTTACCTAGACCAACGATACCAATCCTTACTTTCTCCACTGTACGTCACCTTTTTCTTGTCAGATTCACAATTATTAAGCACGTTTTCACTTTAGCATATTTAAGAGGAGGCATCTTGTCGCAGATTGACTACCTTATTGCGAACTTTGACAGTTACACACGTTTGAGACCAAGTTTACTGTACAGATGACGGTAATTGAATACTGACCGTCGTTCCAACGCCTAGCTTACTTTGATATCGGATCACACCGTGGTGCTCTTCAATGATTGTAAAACTCACCATCATACCAAGCCCTGTCCCTTTTTCCTTTGTCGTGTAAAAGGGTTCACCTATCCGCGGCAGTCTATCCTCTGAAATACCTTGGCCTTGATCCACAAACTGCAGGTTGACGCCGTTAGCTTGATTTTGTGCTGTAATAGTCAATATGCCGCCAGTTGGCATCGCTTCAATCGCATTTTTGATCACGTTGACAAAAACTTGCTTGATTTGA
Source organism: Paenibacillus sp. 2RAB27 (assembly GCF_052115445.1). NCBI lineage: Bacteria > Bacillati > Bacillota > Bacilli > Caryophanales > Paenibacillaceae > Paenibacillus > Paenibacillus sp. 2RAB27. The sequence goes on along the minus strand of NZ_JBFRGR010000008.1, from coordinate 224,545 downwards.
TTACGCTCACAATTGACAGATGAAAGAATCGTATTGGCAATCAGCATAATTTCAACATTATTCATGATGGCTTCCGTATTTAAGAGCTGTATCACTTCTTCAAGTATCGTTACAGGGTCATGCGGCATGTAAGCAACGGCTTGCGGCTTGGCAAGAATGAGCAATTCTCCGAGAATCAACTCAATCCGATTAAACTCTTCTTGCATGATATGATAATAGCGCATTTTACTTTCTTCATTGGCGTGGCACATCAGCTTCACGAAGCCCTTAAGCGCCGTCAACGGATTACGAATCTCATGAGCAATACCAGCAGCCAATTGGCCAGCTACATGCAATTTCTCCGTTTTACGAAGCAACTCCTCCGTCTGTTTTTGAACTGTAATATCCTGAACTGTGCCGAATAAACACAGCGCTCTTCCCCACTCATCATACGTAGTCTTGGCTAAGGTATGCAGAATGCGCACCTCGTCTCTAACTACGACTCTAAAAATGAGATCCATTGTCCCTTCATGTAAGGCTTTTTTTATGGCCATCTTCATTCTTAAATTATCCTCAGGGTGTATACTTTCATGAAGTACCTCAATAGGCAACGTTTGGACCGCATCTTTGCAACCAAATAACGCGTTCAATTCATCTGATACATACACCATGTTATTAATTGTATCCCACTCATAATGACCCAAACCTGCTATTTCTTGAGCAATTTCCAATTTAGCTTTACTTTGGATCAACTCATGCTCAACTCGTTTGTGAATGGTAATATCATGAACCAATCCACGTACGGCCATTCGCCCCCCATCTAGAACCACTCGTTCAATTTGGGAACGCAAATGACGGATATCGCCATCCTGTCGTGTAATCTTGTATTCTATATCCGACATTCCAACCAGTATGGCTTGCTTAATCGCGAGTGCTACTTTCTCACGGTCATCTACGAATATGGGCTCCATCGCTTTACACAAATCTATTCTTAAAGCAGGTTCTAGCCCATGTATTCGGAACATTTCGTCCGACCATGCAATGGAATCTTCATCCAAATCTCGTTCAAAGCTGCCGAATTGACCTAAACGTTGTGCCTGTACGAACCGATCTTCAACAATCTTACGTTCTGATATATCACGCCAAATCCCTAAATTCTGAGTACGTTTACCTTGCTCGTCCGATAACCACTTAAATTTATTTTCCAACCAAACATACCAACCCTTTTTGTGAAGAAAACGACAGGTTACAATTCCTTGATCATTCGTAGCACACTCTTTTTCGTTGATAAAAATGTTCTTCAACCCATCGATATCTTCCGGGTGACAAAAAGCTAATACGCTTGCACCGTACATATCCTCCAGTTCAAATCCAAGAAGGTTTTTTACCGAGGGCGATACATAGAGTAGAATGCCATCCTCTGATGTCAATGTAATGAGATCTTGAACATAGTTTGTGTACTTTTGATAGATATCTTTTTCCATGGCAAAATGATTGGCAAGCATTTCTGTTTTACGAATAACAATATGTAAGTTCTCACCAACGGGATAGGCACTAACATGTATCCATTGATTGGATGGTTTTACATATTCTTTGAATGAAGTTTCTTTACCACTTTTGCGAGCTTGATGAAAATAACTGTAGGAAGCATGCCGAATAGCAGCTGGGAACTCTGCCCACGCCATTTTGCCAAGAAGTTCTTCAGGAGATCGATTTAAAATACTTGCACCATAGTCGTTTGCGTATATAAAATGCCAGTTTGAATCTAGAATGATAAATCCCATGGAAGCGTTCTCTTCAAACGTGCTCATCTATTCTATACGAACCCCMTTCACCAGTTCGTTATTATTATCGCTCACTTGGATGCACCTCGTAAAGAGAATATGAAAAAAAGCAACCCTCCCTCCATTCGGGAAAGCTGCTTTCACATGAGAATCGACTTCTTTAATGACTTCCAACAAGCGTTCGTTCTTTCGAAATTTGACTTAAGGCTTCGCCAGCCTCATCTTCATAATTCCCTCTAATCGCCAAATCGCCAATCGCTACAATACCGACAAGCTTCCCATTATCAATGACGGGTAAGCGCCTAATTTGGTGCTGTGCCATGATCTTAGCGGCTTCATCAACAGTCGTATTAGGAGATACGGTGGTCATCCCCTTCGTCATGACGGTTTCTACAGCCGTTGACCCTGAATGCTTTTCCGCATAGCCTCGAATAACAAGATCCCGATCCGTCACACCGCCTATGAAGGTATCCCCGTCGAGAACCCCAACAAATCCAATGTCGTGCTGTTTCATTTTCAAAGCAATCTCGAACACATTATCCAGTAAGGTAACCGTCACGCAGTCTTTACTCATGATGTCCTTCACTAATTTATCCGACATTCTCATCATCCTCCTTGGTGTCATGTAAGGCAACAAATAATTGCTACATTAGCATTCACCAAAGCACATAAGGCATTCATGCCATATAATCCAAGGCCATAGACAGGAGTAAATTCGCTGCGTTCAGCATAGATCTTTCATCTATATCGAATTTCGGGTGGTGATGAGGATATACAATGCCTGCTTCTACATTACCAGCACCTACGAACATAAAGCAGCCCGGCTTCTCTTGCAAATAATAGGAAAAGTCTTCTCCGGCCATAATAAGAGGGGATTCATGTACAGCCTCTTCACCAAACAAAGCCGCGCCAACTTGAAAGAAACGGGCTGCTTCATTCGCATCATTGATTACGGTCGGATAGCCTAGCTTATAATCCATCTCGTAGGTAGCTTGCGACATGTCACAAGTAGCCTGCACGATTCTCTCCATGCGTGTTCTCACTTCTTGTCTTAATTCTGGATTGAAGGTACGTACAGTTCCGTTAAGTACACTCGTTTCAGCAATGACATTGAAGCTAGTCCCGCCATGGAACGAGCCTACACTGACCACACAAGGCTCAACAGGGTCAACTTGGCGGCTCACAATCGATTGCAAGTTAACGACTAATTGTGAGGCGACGTACACGCTGTCAATCGTTTGGTGGGGTAACCCGCCATGTCCGCCTTTGCCTTGGATGCGAATCGTGAATTCATCTGGCGCGGCCATGAAAGGCCCAGATCGCGTGTAAACATGACCAACAGGGAACGGTGTCCATAAATGAACGCCGAATACAGCATCTACACCATCCAGAGCGCCGTCTTTGATCATCGAGTCAGCTCCACCTGGTGAAATTTCTTCAGCATGCTGGAATAGAAAAACCAGATTCCCTTTGATCTCCGTCCGATGCATGCTTGCAACCTTGGCAATCCCAAGCAAAGTTGATGTATGTGCATCATGTCCACAGGCATGCATAATCCCGTTCTTAGTTGATGTATAGTCACAGTTCTTCTCATCCTGAATGGGGAGAGCATCCATGTCTGCACGCAGAGCAACCGTCGGTCCTTCGCCATTGCCGCGAAGCAAACCAACAACACCATTTCCGCCTACGCCAGTACGCACTTCAATATCCCAGCTTAGCAAATGCTTCGCTACAAATTCTGCGGTCTGATATTCATGGTAGGATAGCTCAGGATGCTGATGTAAATAACGTCTCCAACCCACCATTTCTTCATAAATGGCTTGGAGATCTTCATGATAATGATTCATAAGTTCATCCACCTCCTAAGGCGTGATCACCTAACTATATATCTAAAATGATCTCTTGAAACCTATTCTATCAAATATCAATCACGGTTTCATCTCTAAAGCGCCATCAAATATTAGAATTTACAGATGGCAATCGACTTGCAGAACCATTAGAAACATACTATCATGAGAAAAGAATGCAAACGTACAATATGGAGGCGTTAAAATTGATTATTGAAGCAACTGGCTTAAAAGGCCTAAAAAGCGATTTGGCTCACTTAGACGAAGTAACAACTAAACTTGGTTTCGTGCGCTGGCAATGGGAATACACCCGTGCTACATACGATTTTAAAATGGAAGATAAAGCAAGCAAAGCTGTGTACTTCTTACGTGTAAATGCACGCGTTGAAACAGGCAAGCTAGAATCTCCCTATGCCGTATTATATCTAGAAGAAGCTTACATAGGCAAAGAAACGTTCCCACATGGCTTGGACTATAATTCTCCAATTCCAGAAAACGTACTTAAGATTTCCAAACAAAAATTAGACCAACTGCAACAATTATTAGCAGACTAGGCGAGGAATCAGCATGAATCCCCCTCGAAGAGGAACGCCGGATTTTCTGCTGCTCTTATTAACCTTTGTGTTGGTATGTTTTGGTCTAGTTATGGTGTTCAGCGCAAGTTCAATGACTAGTGCCTATCGGTGGGACGACCCTTGGTTCTTTACGAGAAAGCAAATTTTTGCTGTCGGGGTCGGCACCATTGGCATGTTATTTTGCATGAATGTCCATTACACGAAGTTAAAGAAGCTCGTTATCCCTGCTTTCTTCTTCATTGTACTTGGCTTAATCTTCGTCGTCTTTACGAGTAAAGCGAATGGGGCGAGCAGCTGGTACTCACTTGGCAGATACGGGATACAACCGACTGAGTTTGCCAAGTTAATCGTCATTCTCTACTTAGCTTCGCTGATCAGTAATAAAGAAGAGAAATTCAGAAGTTTTCGTAAAGGATTACTCCCTGCCATCTTGATCGTAGGCTTCGTGTGCAGTTTGATCCTCTTACAGCCTGATTTTGGTTCCTGTATGATTCTTCTAGCGTGCTCAGCTATTGTTATCATGGTCGGTGGGTCTAACCTCAAGCATATTTTTTATCTTGGAACTATTCTTACGATTTTTCTTGGTATTGCAATCCTCTTATACTTGTTGTTAGGCGATATTGACTCCAACTTTAGGCTCAATCGAATAACTTCATTTATGGATCCGTTCGCTGACCCGCAAGGCTCAGGCTTACAAGTTGTGCAATCCTTGTACGCATTCGGACATGGCGGACTAACTGGCGCCGGATTCGGACAAGGTATTCAGAAGCTTCACTATTTACCGGAAGCACATAACGATTTCATCTTTGCTATTATAGGCGAGGAGCTTGGATTTATAGGCAGCTCTCTCTTCCTTCTCATCTATTTAATCTTCATTTGGCGAGGAATTCTCATTGCAGTACGTTGTCCCGACATGTTCGGTATGTTATCCGGTGTAGGAATCATGGTCATGTTCGCTATACAAGCCTTTATTAATATCGGCGGCGTCACCAATACCATTCCACTTACAGGTGTAACGCTTCCCTTCATCTCAGCAGGCGGCTCCTCTATGATGGTCTCTCTCATCAGCATGGGGATTATTCTCGGGATTTCTCGTGAACAATCCTACAAAGAATTACCAGCTACACAAAAAACACAGAAAACCCATAAAAAGAGACCCTTATCGACATAATATAACGTCGATAGGGTCTTTTTTTATGAGTCTTATTTAACTCGAAGCTGATCTTCAATTTCTTCTTCGGTAAATGCGACACCTTCTACTTTCACATTGACTTCCACAACATTTAACCCCGTCATATTTTCAACAGCTTCCCGAACGTTCTCTTGGAGATCTCTGCAAACATCTTGGATTCGGGAACCATATTTAACGATCACACGTAAATCAATCGCTGCTTCAACTTGTCCTACCTCAACAGAAACGCCACGCTGCACATTTTTACCACTTAAACGCTTAGCTAAGCCTTCTGAAATACCACCTGACATGCCCGCGATKCCTGCTGTTTCCAAGGCGGCAAGCCCTGCAATGGTCGATACTACGTCATCAGAAATTCGAATTAAGCCGGTTTGATTGTCTTCGGACATACGGATCACTCCCTAAACTTGGTATAAATCTATTGTAATAAGAACAATAGCTTAAAGCAAGAACTGCCTGCTGGTATCCATTTTAATTTACATTGGTACGCAAAGTAGGTATATTAAAAGAAGTGTAAAAATTTCCAATATATTAGAGTCGGAGGGTTCCCATTGAAAGGAAAATTGTTCTACATAGGCTTGTTAGTTTCGTTCATAGCAGCCGGAATCGTGCATTATACGCACCAGAATACAACTCTGCAATTCGTAATCGCTTGTATCGCCATCGTTTTTGTGGCTGGTTTCTTAGGAAAAGCAACAGAAAGTGTTGCACATTATGCAGGAGACCGCATGGGTGGGTTTCTCAATGCCACCTTCGGGAATGCGGCTGAGCTCATTATCGCTTTCTTCTTAGTCAAAGATGGGTTATTCGAAGTTGTCAAAGCCAGTCTAACTGGTGCCATCATCGGGAACTTGTTGCTCGTTCTTGGGCTCAGCATATTTGCAGGCGGTTTAAAGTTCAAAGAACAATCCTTTAACGTTAAATTGGCTTCTCATAACTCTTCACTGATGATTCTAGGTGTTGTCGCACTCTTCATTCCCGCATTATTTTCCCGCGGTTTGACCACTGACGAAACCTCCTCCATGAGTATGATTGTAGCTATTATCCTAATCGTAGCTTATCTGCTCTGGCTCCTCTTCTCTATGGTAACCCACAAAAGTGTGCTGTCTGATGAAGCCATAGAACATGGTGAGGCTCCATGGTCCAAAGGCACCTCGATTCTATTCCTCATCGTTGCGACTGCAATGGTTGCCTTTACAAGTGAGTGGTTAGTAGGAACCATTGAGGAAGTTAAAAATAAATTCGGACTGTCCGACCTATTTGTCGGTGCATTCCTAATCGCTATCATCGGGAATGCAGCTGAGCATAGTGCCGCGGTCATGATGGCCATGAAGAATAAAATGGGCGCAGCCGTGGAAATTGCGGTCGGAAGCTCCTTACAAATCGCTCTATTCGTCGCGCCAGTACTAATCCTACTCAGCTTTTTCATCAGTGGTACGCCAATGAACATTGTCTTTACCACCTATGAGATTGCAGCCATCGGCGTCGCCGTCTTCATAACCAAATCCATCACACAAGATGGATCTACGAACTGGTATGAAGGACTTCTTCTCTTGTTCGTCTATATCATCCTTGGTGTCGTGTTCTTCTTAGTCTAAATACCTATATGCAAACAAAAAAAGTAACCCTTCAGKGTTACTTTTTATTGTTCAACGCTTCATACAGCTGCGCAAGATTACGTTCAAGCTTATTGAGAATTTGTTTGCCTGGCAATTCGGAGATCAGTCCCGCTCGAATGGCAAAATCAATTTCTCTCGATAGTCCGTACATTTGCGTATCTAATACCTCTTCGTAAAGTGGACATTGACGTGTCGTCAAATTTTCCATCTGAACTTCGATCAGCTTTTCGATTTTATCTGCATCTTCTTGAAGAAGATTAAGCGCCTTTTGATTCATATCCAGCAATAAATCAGATGAAGACATTCCCAACTTCCCCCTATACGCAAAGTCATCCGTCCTTATATGATCTATATTAAGCGAAATTGCCGTAATATACAAGAGAAGGTACCCTCAGAGATTCTGAGAATACCTTCTCTCTATTCAAAACTACTCTTGAACGACGTTTACGCCTAAATTATGCTTCGCAAATACTTCAGCCATCGCTGTTTTCGCTTCTTCAGCATCCGGTCCATGAACGTGCAAATCATAGTTGCTGGAGCTAAGTAGAGTCGTAAACAAGCCAAGGATACTTTTTACATCGATATACTTATTGTCGTATTGAAGAACGATAGATGATCTGAATTTATTAGCTGTTTGTGAAATCTCAACAATTGCTGCATTATTGGCACTTGGCATATTTCATTCCTCCATTATAGTCGCGTAATGAGTTGGTCGTCTTACTTCCTCTATGATAACTTGGAATAGGAAGGGAAAGCAACTACAAAATTTCCTGCATTCTCCATGTAAGCCCTTTATTTCGCCTTTGGAGCTAGTGCCCTCTTCACACTATTTCCTAGGAATACTAACAAGACCAGTATCCCGAGCAGTAGGAGCAATCTCCCCTTATACCGCTGAAAATGAAATAGATCATGCGCGATCATCGACTCCAKGAATACGATCGGGAGTTTCCCCAGTAGTGTGCCCCATAAGAAATGCCGAAATTTCATTCGAGTTAAACCTGCGGAGAAGTTAACGGCAGATGATGGCAATATCGGAATCAATCGTCCGATTAGTACATAGAAAAAGCCGTGCCTTTCCATCCGCTTGCTAAATTGCGTAACAATCGGAAAACGCTCTAATTTCTTTTCTACCCAGGCATGTCCATAATAACGTGCAAAATAAAAGGAAGCAACGGCTCCTAAGCACGACATCACATAGTTCACAAGAAACCCCATTTTTATTCCAAATATCGCAACGTTCGTACCCGCTACGAGAACAAACGGAATAAACGGAAAGAAGGTTTGGAAGAAAATCAGACTCATTCCAATAATTTTACCGGGCCAGCCAATGTCCCTTAAATGTCCGGACAATTGCCGCATATTACTATGTGCAAGTTTAATGCCTATAGGATTAAAGAAGAAGAAATATAGCAAGCCAACGAGCACAATAAAAATACAAATAAGCAGTCCTGTACGTTTACTTTTAAATGCCGACAAAATTCGACCATCCTCCCTTAGACCAAATCATTGTAACATGTTACAACAGGTTCAGGAAGAGCAAACAGGTGATCGTCATCCTCACTCCATGCTCACTGGGTAGAGAAATACGTTCAACTGGATACATACAATTGTATCTCCCCTTCACCGGCCTGATTAACAAAGAAAAAGTGCCTGTCCGAAGACAAACACCAATATGCGTCAACCGATTTGAATTTGATTACGGCCATTATGTTTAGCTTGATAAAGAGCCATATCTGCTCGGTAGAAGAGTGATTCTACACTTATCTTATCCTCTTCCCAGTTCCAGTCCGATACACCGCAGGACACCGTAACTTGAGGCTGCGTCTCTTCCATGACACGCCTCCGAATGCGCTCTGCAATCCGAATCGCCTGTTCCTTAGACACTTGAGGCAAATAGACAGCAAGCTCTTCTCCGCCCCATCTAGCCGCGATATCCATCTCTCTAATACTGGACTTGATGATCTGGCTGACATGAATAAGAATCTTATCACCAATTTGGTGACCATAAGTGTCATTCACTTTCTTGAAATTATCAATATCAACGACAATTAGAGACCCACAGAAGTCTTTCTTCTGCATCAAATTCGCTTGTTCATCCAAATAATGCCGAGCATAGAGCCCAGTTAAATTATCCGTAATCACCATTCGTTTCACTTCAGCATGCAAGGAGGCGTTCGTCATGGCTAGTCCAATATGGCTTGAGAGCACTTGCAAGAGCTTATAATTATCATAAGAGAAGAAGTTGGGCAAACGATGTACAATGAGGATTACCMCTTCTACGTTACCGTTTACAAGGATAGGCGAACCAATAAGTGAGCGAGAATTCGTTCGCTGCATCAAACTTGAAGTCACTTTATCATTACTCCAATAGTCGGAAATAATAATTGGTTCTTTAGATGAGTAAATCAGACCTGAGAAACCTTGATCAAGCGTAAATGTCTCATGAAACAAGGCAGGTAAGTTCGTAGCTTGAACAATAAGTTKATTGTTATCTTTGGAGTTTTGAAGGATACAACTATAATCAGCACCAAAAATACTTAAAATTTCACTAGACGCTGAATTGAAAATTTCATTTAGACGTAAACTTTGATTAAGCTGCTTGGTAATTTCATTAATGAGTCGCAATTCGTTAATCATCAGATTCGATTGCTCGTACAGTTTCGCATTTTCAAAAGCTGTACCTGCAGAGTCCGCTAACAACGAAATGAATTGTAAATCCGACGCATCAATGAGTTCATCCGTAAACTCCATGTACAGAACACCATACACGCCTTGTTTCCCTGATAAAGGTGCCGCGATGTTGCCCGAACTTGAATCGCTCCCTCTTAGGGTTGGCTCAAAGATGACTTGACCTTCCATAAAAGCTCGCGTTCGAATATCGGACTCTGTCCGTTGGAAGTTCAAAGGCTTAACGGACAAATTCGTTGAATCATTGTCTTGTGAAAGAAGTAAATCTACACGCGTGTTGGGATATACACGTCCCAGACAATCAATAACTTCTGTCAAAACAGAATCTACATCAATCTTTGCAAGGAGTTTCTTGGATGCTTCAAAAAGAATGACGTGCTTCTTAGATTCCATTTCCTTCAAATGATGAAGGTTATTTAAACGATCGTACTTTCTACGTTCTTCAACATTTTGGATGGAACTTTGAAAGGAAAGTGCAAGACTATATAGCAACTGTGCTAGATTTTCCATATTTATGCGAGATTGGGTAAAAAGACCTAAATAAAATTGAACTTTACCATGATTATCCAAAACTGGCGTAACAGCAATCAAATACGCTTTCAGTTCTCTCACGTGCAAGTCATCGCCATTAATCAATTGCAAATAACCTGCACTTTCACAGCGAGCAAGCGGATTATCTCCTTGATCAGCAACCTTCCAAGAACTACCTGATCGCAGGTAGTTGCCTATCGAAGGCGTATCATTCGAACAAGAATCAATTACACACAGATGCTCGTTTGCGCACAACAGCGCAGTTTGCGAAGGCAGCATGTTCGGACCGAATTGCTGATTCCAGTTTTCAAATACTTGGTGTAAGTTTGGGTTTGCCTGCAAACCCTCATAAGAAAAGTTGCCAGAAAGTATAAAGCCTTGCCGAAGAAACACATCAAAGTGTTCTGTGCGGCTATGCTTTTGTATACTGCGAAGTTCACTCATAGGCTCTCCTTCACTTTCTAACAATAGTCCTGAAGTACCAATTTAAAAACCACTTACTCCTATCATACTATTTTTTCACATCTATTGCACGATATTTTCCTCTCGTTATTGCGATGAGAGACTTGACACTTGCTCCTGTTTTTAATAAAATTAGAAGTCGAGTAACACCATGATTTCGGTGAATGCCATTTGTGATCACCCTCACTGCTTTTGCTCCTGACAAGACAGCGGCTGAACTACTCTTGACAGGGAATCACTTTATGATTCGTAAGCAAAATCGGGCACTTGTCTTCACCCTGACATCTAGATGCTATTTACAAACTAATTGTCATGAGAAGGAGTTTTCCCTATATGTCACGTTATACAGGACCTAAATTCAAATTAAGCCGTCGTGTTGGTATTTCCTTGAGCGGTAACGGTAAAGACTTGAAACGCCCATTCCCTCCAGGTCAGCATGGCCCAGGACAACGCAAAAAAATGAGCGGTTATGGTGTACAATTGAACGAGAAGCAAAAACTTCGTCACATGTACGGTTTGAACGAGAAACAATTCCGCAACTTGTTCGACAAAGCTTCCAAGCTTAAAGGTATTGCCGGTGAAAACTTCATGGTATTGCTTGAAAGCCGCCTAGACAACTTGGTTTACCGTCTTGGTCTTTCCAACTCCCGTGCAGGTGCACGTCAACTCGTTGCTCATGGTCACGTTACTGTGAACGGCAAAAAAGTTGACATCGCTTCTTACATCGTATCCACTGGTGATGTGATTTCACTTCGTGAAAGAAGCAAAGGCCTTTCCACTGTGAAAGAAGCTCTTGCTAACCGTAACTACCTTCCAACTTACCTTGAGTTTAACGACGCAAGCGTAGAAGGTAAATACATCCGTTTACCAGAACGTTCCGAGCTTCCACAAGAAATTGACGAAAAACAAATCGTCGAGTTCTACAGCCGTTAATAAAATCAACCCCCTTAGGGATTTCCCTAAGGGGGTTATTTTGTTGCCTAAGCTTTATTCAAATTTGACGAGGAAGTAATTCTTCTTACCGCGGCGAATAATGAGATAGGAATCACCTAGTCGACCTAATTGTTTCGTCGTTGCTTCCAGATCCGTCACCTTCACGCCGTTCACTGTGACCGCTCCGCTTTCAATGTCTTGACGCGATTGGCGTTTGGATGGTGCTGCTCCCACGGAAATAAGAAGATCAATCAACGCAACGTCATCTTGCTCTAATGTTGTTGAAGGTACATCCTTGAACGCTTCTTCAATTTCAACACGTGATAGTGACTGAATATCCCCACTGAATAAGGCAGAAGTGATATTAAGCGCACTCTCCAGCGCATCTCCCCCATGAACAAGCTTCGTAACTTCGCGAGCCAGCACTTTCTGAGCTTCTCTCTTCCCTGGCTGTGCGACAACTTCAGCTTCAAGTCGTTCGATTTCTTCTTGGGATTCAAACGTGAAATATTTCAGGAATCGGATAACATCATTGTCAGCAGTTCCTAACCAAAATTGGTAGAACTGATACGGTGAAGTTTTGCTTGCATCCAGCCAAATAGCTCCGCCTTCCGTTTTACCAAACTTCTGCCCATCGCTCTTCGTAACAAGCGGTAATGTCACACCAAAAGCGCGGCGATCCGTTGTTGATTTGCCGATAAGCTCAAGTCCAGCCGTAATATTCCCCCATTGGTCACTTCCACCAATTTGAACAGAACAGTTCTTCGTTTCATTTAACTTCAAGAAATCATAGGATTGAAGAATCATGTAACTGAATTCTGTAAACGAAATTCCTTTCGTAATACGTGAATCTACAGAATCCTTAGCTAACATGTAGTTCACTGTAAAGTTTTTGCCAACATCACGTAAGAATTCAATCACATTCAGAGAGCCTAACCAATCGTAATTGTTCACTAACTCAGCACTGTTTTCAATTTCAGTTGAGAAATCAAGGAATCGTGAGAGCTGATTTTTAATACTTTGAGACCATGCCTCAACAACTTCAGGGCCGTTCAATGTACGTTCATTCGCTTTACCACTCGGATCACCAATCAGCCCCGTTCCACCGCCTACCAAAGCTAAAGGAACATGTCCAGCAAGCTGGAATCTTCTCAAGGTTAAAATGGGAAGCAAACTGCCGATATGCAAGCTATCCGCTGTCGGATCAAAGCCACAGTATAGGACTACCCGCTCTTCACTCAGCTTTTTATCCAAACCTTCTCTATCCGTAATTTGATGCAGCAAACCGCGAAACTCTAAATCCTTCAGAATACTCATGTACAACCATCCTTTATTATGAAATGAAAAAACAAAAAAGCCTTCTTATCCCAAAGGGACGAGAAGACTTAACTCGCGGTACCACCCTAATTAAAACAGCAGTTACGTACATCTATGAGAAAACCTCTATCGAGGCCATTCAAAGATGAGCGACCGCGTTTAGATGATGGTTTTATCGCCAAATAGAAAGACGTTTTCGGAAGCCGAAAACTTATACTTTCTATTGTGGTAACCAAAGTCGAGGCACGGCGTGCTATTTTCACTCAAGAACCGGTAACGAGGTTTAATCGGTAAAAACTACTTGTGCAGGCACATTCCTGCAGGTTCCCATTTACTGCTCAAGACCGTAATTCACTAACCTGCAGGTACCGGTTCGCACCCTCCACCGGCTCTCTGAAAGCATCCACAAGCTACCTACTGCTGATCCATCAACGCATTTGTTCTTGTTATAACACAGGAATCTGATGCTTGTCAAACCTAGAACTGAGCCTTTCTCCCATCAGCATTACCGCAAAAGGAGCAATTATGATATACTATTAGGGTTCATGTAAGGAGGATATTGGAACTTATGCGCAATTTTTTCGCGAAATGGAATCGCCCCTGGGTAAGAACGACATTTAAAGTAATTGGAATTTCATTAAAATGGGCCATTATTTGTGTGTTTTTGGCTGGCCTGCTAGGTGGATCCGCCGCTTTCGGATATGTAAGTGCACTTGTCAAAAAAGATCCAATCCGCAGCGAGGATTCGATTCGACAACAAATGCAAGAGAATGCCATCACAGGATTCGCCTATTTCAATGATGATGCTGTGATTGGACAATTACGAACCGAAGAAGATCGACGTCTTGCACAACTTGAAGATATCCCACAGAATTTGTTAGACGCAGTCCTCGCAATTGAGGACAAAGATTTCTACAATCACCGCGGTATCGATTTCCGTGGTCTCTACCGTGCAGTCACTCAGAAGCTTCTGAATGAAGATGTACAAACCGGCGGAAGTACAATCACACAACAGCTAGCTAGACGTGTTTTCCTCACACTAGATCGCGATGACGGCCGTAAAGCAAGAGAGTTGCTGCTTGCACTTCGGATGGAACGCATCATGTCGAAGGATGAAATTTTACTAGCCTACCTAAACAAAATCCCATACGGCAATGGGGCAACTGGCTATAATCTCTACGGCATTAAAGCCGCTGCCAAAGGTCTGTTCAATATCGACGATTTAACCAAATTGAATATTGCACAAGCTGCGTATTTAGCCGGATTACCTCAATCTCCATCGCAATATTCGGCTTTTACAAGTAAGCCGGCTTTTGATGAGGATGGTTTCAAAAAAGCGGTAACGCGACAGCAGTTAGTATTAAAGCGAATGATGGAAGAAAACAAAATTACCAGTGATCAATATCAAGATGCCTTGAAATTCGATCTCAAAGCTTCCATGCCGGCAGCAGCTCAAAAAGCTTATACGACCTACCCTTATCTAATGATCGAGACCGAGCAGGAAGCATCTGAAATTTTATTAAAACTTCAACATCCAGAGCTCGATCCGAAGACGAACCAGACCGCTTATAATGAAGCGCTCAAGAACATACATACACAGCTATTACGCGGCGGATATCAAATCTACACCACAATTGATAAAACGATTTATGATTCGATGCATGAAATTTCAAGCAATGAGAAGAATTTCGCACCAACGGATGAGAAAAAAGGTGGCATTGAGCAGGTAGGTGCCATTATGATTGATTCCAAAACGGGAGCCATCAAAGGAATGATTGAGGGCCGCGACTTCTTCGATGAACAATTGAATCACGCTACACAAGCCTATAGACAGCCCGGATCTACAATGAAGCCAATTGCCGCTTATATCCCTGCACTCGAAAAAGGGGTCTTGCAGCCTGCCACCATCGTAGATGATATCCCAATCATTCTCAAGGACGGAGTTAAAGGCTTCCATTTGCCTGAGAACTGGGACCATAAATTCCATGGCCTGATGACTGCCCGAAGAGCTTTAAATCAATCCTATAATATCCCAGCTATCGATATATTCCTCAATAAAGTAGGCATTACGCAAGCATGGGATTTCGCTAAGAAACTAGGTATTACGTCTCTTACCAAAGAGGATAATGTCGCACAAACTGGTGTTATAGGTGGTTTAAGTCGGGGAACCTCGGTCAAGGAACTAGCAGGTGCCTATGCATCTATTCCGAATAAAGGCGTGTTTAATGCCCCGTACTTAATTCGTGAAATTAAAGATTCGAATGGCAAAACTATCTATGCTCATGAACAGAAGCCCCAAACGGCGTACTCGCCGCAAACGGCTTACCTAATAACGGATATGATGAAAACCGTTATTAGCAATGCTAGCCAAGGGACAGCTACGGATCTCATGAAAAAATTCAAATCATACGGCAAAATCGAGATCTCTGGAAAAACAGGCTCCACACAGGATGATGCTGATGCTTGGTTCATGGGCTTCACCCCTGATGTAACAGTCGGTGTATGGATCGGTTATGATCAGCCGATTAATAAACTGTCTTCCAAAACAGGCCAAACCAACCATGCAAAAGATATTTGGGCGCTCATCTTGAATAAAACGATTGAGCAAAAACCAGATCTTTTCCCGAACAAAACATTCGCAAAACCAGATGGAATCGTTTCATCAACAGTCTCCAGCTTATCCGGCATGCTTCCAAGTGAACTGACGACTAGCTCCGAGCATCTGGTAACCGACATTTTCAACAAAAAGTATTTGCCAACACAAACAGATAATGTCATGGTTAAAATGAAAATCAGCTCGCTTAATGGGCTCAATTACGTAGCTCAAGAAACGACACCTGCTGATTTCGTACAAGAGAAAGTCGTGATTAAAYGACAAAAATCAATCACGCAATTATTAAAAGAAATCGATGAAGCGATGCAAAAGCTTCCTGAGAAAAGCAGAAAGCCTATCGATTTCTATAAACCAACTGATTATGACGTAGATGCTCCTTCCGAAGCTGATCCAAGGGTTGACGATGGGAAAGCACCTCCACCACCTCAGAACGTCGTGACAGTCAAATCAGGTGATACGGCGACAATTACCTTCCAACCGAACACGGATGCAGATATCGTAGGCTATCGCATTTACCGTTCAGATAATCAAGGCAAGTTCCAGCTCATGGGTGGAAAAGTCGTGATGGCAGGTGCTGAAGCGAAGTTTGTTGATCAACCTCAAACAGCAGCTATAACAGGCTACTATGTCACTGCTGTTGATGTAGCAGGTAAAGAATCCACACCAAGCCGGTCCTCTTATACGGATGGCAGCTCTCTAGATTCATTCATCATCCCTGGTGTCGATAGCAATGGCAATCCACTGAAAGATCTTATCATACCATCACCATCACCAGGACCAACGAATGGTGGAACAGGAACAGGAGCTGGCACTCCTACGGGCAAGCCGGCATCCAAGGATGCTCCTTCTGCACCTACGGGCATCAAGGCAAAGGCTGAAGAAGCTTCTCTTGTCCTAACATGGAAAGCGAATGATGCCAAAGACAAAGTCAAACAATATGTCGTGTATTTTAGTGATAAAGAAAAGGGCACATACACGAAGCTAGGCACCGTTGAGAATGGAACTGAATTCCATTACTACGCGGCAGCTTTCAATGGTTATTATAAGATAACAGCCATTAATGAAGCTGGAGAGTCTAAATTCTCTGCCACCATCGCTTATAATAAATAAGCGTAATTGAAGAAGAACCTGGCAGCAGCCAGGTTCTTCTTTTTTTTGATGCACAGAAAGCTTTCTCTGCACCACTGAGGGTACGTAGAAAGCTTGGGATGAACCTAATTAATCTTCAATTGTCGATAAGTCACCTGTCGGAAGGTTAAGCTCCCATGCTTTAAGCACACGGCGCATGATCTTCCCACTGCGTGTTTTGGGCAGCTTGTCCTTGAATTCAATCTCACGCGGTGCCGCATGCGCAGAAAGACCTTCCTTGACGAACTTAGAAATTTCAGCTTTCAGTTCATCAGAAGCAACAAAACCTTCACGCAACGCGATAAACGCTTTGATGATTTCTCCCCGCATAGGGTCTGGTTTCCCAATAACCCCAGCTTCAGCAACAGCTGGATGCTCAACGAGCTTGCTTTCGACTTCGAATGGACCTACGCGCTCACCTGCTGTGTTGATAACATCATCCACACGGCCTTGGAACCAGAAGTAACCATCCTCATCTTGATAAGCGGAATCTCCGGAAACGTACCAGCCTGTCAAACGGAAGTACTCTTCATACTTGGACGGGTTGTTCCAAATTTTACGCATCATCGATGGCCAAGGTGTTTTGATCGCGAGGTTCCCCATCCGATTCGGAGGCAGAATATTACCCGCATCGTCGATAATAGCAGCATCAACACCTGGAATTGGACGACCCATTGAGCCTGGTTTAATCGTCATAGAAGGATAGTTACAAATCAACTGTCCGCCTGTCTCTGTCATCCACCACGTATCGTGAATACGTTGATTATAGACCTTCATACCCCATCTAACGACTTCCGGGTTCAATGGTTCTCCAACACTCAATACATGACGAAGTGCCGATAAATCATAGCTTGCAGAAACATCATCGCCTGCCCCCATCAACATACGGAAAGCAGTTGGCGCACTGTACCAAACGGTTACTTTATATTTCTGAAGTGTATTGTACCAATCCTGTGGACTGAAACGTCCTCCGCGGATTACATTCGTCGCACCATTCAACCAAGGAGCGAAGATCCCATAGGAAGTCCCTGTTACCCAACCTGGATCTGCGGTACACCAATAGATGTCATCTTCTTTCAAATCAAGGACAATTTGTCCCGTATAATAGTGCTGCAACATCGCATTCTGAACGTGGAATACGCCTTTCGGTTTCCCAGTTGACCCGGATGTATAATGAATAATTAATCCATCTTCACGCCMCAACCATTCAATCTCAAGCTCTGTAGAAGCGTTTGCCATTTCTTTATGATAATCAACTTGTCCTTCACCAAGCTCAATGTTCTCCCCTACAAGGATCACATGCTTAAGGTGCGGAAGTTCACTATACGGCACACGTGATAATTGACTAGGCGTCGTGATTATCGCAACCGCTTCACTATCTGCCAAACGATCTCGAACCGCAGTTTCCATGAACGCTTCAAAAAGTGGTCCAACGACCGCACCTACTTTGAGCGATCCCAGTAAAGAATAATACAGTTCAGGTGTCCGCGGCATGAAAATGAAAACTCGCTCACCTTTGCCAATGCCTAGATTTCTAAGCACATTACCAAACTGATTGGATCTTTCCTTCATTTGTCCAAAAGTAATTGCTTCATCACGTGAGCTGTCGCTGTAATATAAAGCAATTTTGTCTTTCTTCCCGCCTTCCGCATGACGGTCAATGGCCTCATAGGCCATATTCACTTTACCTGTCTCGTACCATGAGAAGTTTTTCTCGATGTCTGCCCAATCAAATGACGCATGTGTTTGTTCGTAATTAGCCATGTTTGGATTAAGGGATACTGATTTAATGAGTTCATCTTTCATTTGATCCATAAACGTAAAACCCTCCTCACGAAATAAACCGCTTTCACTTTACTGATGAATTCGAGCAAAATGTGATCGATTTTTGACATGTTCTATTATAACATACTCAGAATATTTCGCCTATGTTTAAGTTTTGCTATGATTTCAAACCAAAGTTTGGTATAAAATTACTATGAATCCAAAATAAACGACTACGCCGTCCTTCATGGACGTTAAGCATTTATGGAGAAATATAGCCAACTAATTCTGTGAAACATATAAACTCTTATATTTTTAGTAAAGGAAACGCCCATCATGCTGTTTTTTAGAAGGAGAGCAAAAGTTATGCAGCATATCAAAATCTACCACTCACAAAGCTTGCGCACTGCTCCCGATCAACCTGAAATTATAATTGAGGGTCCCGTTTCACCAGAAAAATTGCAGGAACTCACCATGCACACGAAACTCGACGCCTTCAGGAGGCCTAAAGAACAACTCGAAGCACTCATCGAGATCGCCGGGTTGCCTGAAGGACGAATCATCCTTGCGAGAGATGGATCCACCATTGTCGGTTACGTTACATTCCATTACGCAGATGAAATTGAGCGATGGTCACAAGGCAATATGAAGGATTTAATTGAACTAGGCGCGATTGAGGTCGCTGATGATTACAGATCGATTGGTTTAGGCAAAAAGATGATTCAGCTTGCATTTGAAGATGATCAAATGGAAAATGTCATTTGCTTCACTACCGAATATTATTGGCATTGGKATTTGGAAACGAGTAAATTAACCGTTTGGGAATATCGTCAAATGATGGAAAAGCTCATGAAAAGCATCGATATGGTCTGGTTTGCCACTGATGATCCAGAAATTTGCTCACATCCCGCCAATTGTCTGATGGTGAGGATCGGGAAGCAAGTACCTATCTCGTCAGTCGAGCAGTTTGATCGCGTGCGTTTTCAGCAGCGCTTTATGTATTAGCTCCATAAGATGCAGTTAGCAGCAGATCTTCAAACGAAATTGTTAGCCAATTCGGGGGAATTTGGAAATGGACATGAAGTTTACGGAACCTGTGTTTATCTATGATGATCAAGAAATTCAATATAAATTTAATGATACGCATCCCTTCAATCAGGATCGTCTCATCATGACCGTCGATTTACTACGTAAATCTGGCGCTCTTCCAGACAATGCGGTACTTACGTCTCGCTCAGCGACTGATGCAGAACTCTTGCGGGTGCATTCAGCTCCTTATATCGAGGCGGTGAAAGCGTTAAGTGTTCCTGCTCCTGAGGAACGCTGGGTGCGTGAAGCGGCCCGTTTCGGGCTCGACACAGACGATACGCCCTACTTCCCAGGGATGCATGACATCACTGCGAAGGTCGTAGGCGGCTCTATCCTTGCCGTAGACCTCGTTATGTCCGGCCAAGCACCTCATGCCCTACATTTAGGCGGCGGCCTCCACCATGCCCTGCAGAGCAAGGGTGCAGGCTTCTGCGTCTATAATGACGCGTCTGCGGCGATCGCTTATGCCAAAGAGAAGTATGGCGCTAAGGTGCTCTACATCGACACAGACGTACACCACGGCGATGGCGTGCAGTGGAGTTTCTACGCCGACCCGCAGGTCGGCACGTTGTCCATTCATGAGACGGGGAAATATTTATTCCCCGGCACAGGGGCTGTGAACGAACGCGGAGAAGGCGACGCGTTCGGAACGAATGTAAACATCCCGGTGGAGCCCTATACCGAGGATGATTCTTGGCTGGAATGTTTCAGCGAGGTGCTAACCGAGCTGATCGCCCGCTTCCAGCCGGACGTCATTATCTCGCAGCATGGGTGCGACGCCCATGCTTTCGACCCGCTCGCGCATGTACATTGCTCCATGCGCGTGTACAAGGCCATGCCCGAGCTTATCCATCGACTTGCGCACCAGTGGTGCGAAGGTCGGTGGGTCGCGCTCGGGGGCGGCGGGTACGACATCTGGCGTGTCGTACCGCGGGCTTGGAGCCTGCTCTGGCTCGTCATGAGCGAGCAGGCGATGATGAGTCAGCTGGAGGCGGAGCCCCAGCTGAGGCTGCCCCAGGCGTGGCTAGACGCCTGGCAGGGCAAGAGCCCCGTCCCCCTAGTGGAGACGTGGCTCGACCCGGTTGAAGCTTGGGCGCCGATCCCAAGGCGCCAGGTGATCACCGAGAAGAATCGACAGACCAAGGAACTAGCGATGATGTATTTGAAATAAATCGTTTCGAAGATGAGAAAAGCTCAGATCACCGCCAATTAGGCGATGCTCTGAGCTTTATTCATGGACAGCAGTTGTTTACAGGTGCTTCACCATATCTTCAACCATTTTATACGAATTCTCCGATGCAATCACCGTAAACTCCGCGAAATTCACATGCGCAGAACCATCTGCTTTGTCGGACATGGAGCGCAAGATAACATAAGGTATGCCATTCATCGCACATACTTGAGCAACGGAGGATCCTTCCATCTCCACACAAACACCGTTCAACTCTTGATACAGACTTGCTACCACTTCTCGGCTTGCAATGAATTGATCGCCGGACAGCACTCTACCCTGCTTCACTTTACCTGCAAACAATTTCTCTCCCGAAGCTACGGCTAGCTCTACGAGTTTGCGATCAGCAGTGTACACTGAGTTCTCAGCATACGGAATGACGCCGCGTGGAAATCCTAGTGCTGTCACGTCCATATCGTGCTGTACACACTCTGTGGAAATAACTAGATCGCCAATTTGCAACTCAGGATCTAAGGCCCCAGCTACACCTGTGAAGATAATTGCTTCTACACCGAACTGATCAATTAGAATTTGCGTGGTTACTGCAGCATTCACTTTCCMAACGCCTGTGCGACAGACAACGACATTTTTACCGAAATAAGTACCTTCTCGAAAGGTAATGCCTGCTTTTACCGTTTCGGTTATATCTGTCATATGAGCAACGAGCAGCTCAATTTCTTCATTCATTGCTCCTATGAGTGCGATTTTGTTCCAAGCCATACTAATTTCCCTCTCTCTCTTCTTACATGAGAAAACCTCTATCGCACCTCTTCCAGAATGGAAGGACACGATTAGAGGTTTATTTTTCACTTAAGCTCGGGCTTTAACCGAGTGACGATTAATGATTTCATGCGGTAAAATAACTTGCATATTTTCTGTTGATTCTTTATTCATCAGCTTCGTCAGTAGTCGCATCGACACAGCTCCGATATCATACATCGGTTGAGCTACCGTCGTTAATGTCGGTCTAACCATGGAGGCCATACGGATATTATCCACACTGATTACAGCGATATCTTCAGGAACGCGAAGCCCATTGTCTTGAATCGTATGAATAGCGCCAATCGCCATTTCATCCGTTGCCGAGAAAATAGCGGACGGTCTAGGAGAAAGCTCCAAGAAATAGTTGACTGCATCTACACTGGATTCATAACGGTAATTTCCAATCCGTACATACTCATCACGTACTGGAATGCCAGCCGTTTCAAGTGCACGTTTGTAGCCTTGATATCTAGCGAAGCCATTCGCTGGATCTTGTAGAGTTCCAGAAATCATGGCAATATCACGATGACCTGCTTCAATAAGTACGTTCACTGCGTCAAATGCAGCCGCCTCATGATCAATATCAACGGATGCCATCGCTTGGTTCTCATCCTTCGTGCCACATAGGACAACCGGAACAGATGACGTACGGAAAGCTTGAATATGTTCTTCTGTAACAACACCACCCATGAAGAGCAACCCGTCAACTTGTTTCTCAAGCAACGTGTTGATTACACGAATTTCTTTCTCTTTCTTCTTGTCCGCATTACACAAAATAATATTGTAATGGTACATATTCGCAATATCCTCAATTCCACGCGCTACTTCAGCAAAAATAGAATTGGATATATCGGGAATAACAACGCCAACCGTTGTCGTCTTTTTACTTGCTAATCCTCTAGCTACCGCATTTGGACGGTAACCCAATCGTTCAATGGCTTCAAAAACTTTCTTACGTGTTTGCGGCTTCACGTTCGGGTTATTATTAACGACCCGAGATACGGTTGCCATGGAAACGCCTGCTTCTCTCGCTACATCATAAATGGTTACGGTCACGGTTACTCTCTCCATTTTCACAAGTATTCTGCGAACCTAGTATATTATCGTTATGATACGACAAATTAATCCATCTTGCAATGCAAAATGAAAATGCTTTGAAAATAATTTTCATTTTATTTTCAAAAGGGTCACAAATAGAATAAAAGCCAACCTCTTGTCGAGATTGGCAGCCCATTTTTAGGTTGAAATTGCGCTTTGAGTGATTTGCGATAAACGTTTACGAATTTCCTCAGCCCATGGCTCATCGCCTAGCGATTGCGCTAGCAATAAGATGTCCAACAGCTCATTGATTCGTTCCTCCACAATTTTCTCCATAGAATCATTCATACGCTCTTTTTCTGTTACTTTTAACAGCAGAAAGGCAACCTCCGAAACTTCATGGAAGAAGAATTGCTGCTTCTCTGGTTTACTACCCAGCTTACCGATCAGACCGGTAAGTTCAGGCTTTACATGAGGTACAACCTCACTTCGTCCACAGCCCTCACAGGAATAGATAGGAACATTCTCAATATCTACTTTACTTTGATAAATAACCGTGCGCAGACGAAGGTTCATCGTGCGTCCGCACTTACAATACTTTTGCATTCTAACACTCCTTCACTGACAGGCGGCATGTACATTAGTTGCTTGTACTATGTTATTCTACGATGTCATCAGATTTCCTTCTGATCAATACATAGTAGTTTTTGCCACCTATGGAAGAGAGATGTTACTTTTGCAGTTGTTTGCTAAAGGAGATAACTTCATCCACAAAACGCTTGGAAAATGCCGGAAGATCCGGTGGTCTACGCCCTGAAATGATATTGCGATCCACCACGACTTCTTCATCAAGCCAAATGGCCCCAGCATTTTCGATATCATCGCGAATGCCTGGCGTGGACGTCATCGTGTAACCTTGAACGATTTTGGCAGAAATCAAAACCCAGCCTGCATGACAAATCTGTGCGATAGGCTTCACATCCGCATGAAACTCCTGCGTAAGTCTAAGCACATCGGCATAACGACGAAGCTTGTCAGGTGCCCAACCACCAGGAACATAAAGACCAACATAATCCGAAGATTTCACTTCATCGAATGCATAATCCGTCGTGATGGGTACGCCATATTTGCCATGATAGACAGTTTTTGCTTTAGGTCCAACGATGTCTACAATTGCGCCTGCTTCACGCAGCCGGTAGACAGGATACCACATTTCCAAATCTTCAAATTCTTCATCAACGAAGGCTAGCACCTTCAAACCTGCTAACTCCATACTAATTTCCTCCTACAATGGATTCCGTTTGTTCCGTTTGAGCAAGAAGCTCCAAGATTTCATCACTTGTTTTGCAAATTAAAATACGATCTACTAATGCCTTGCATGTCGCGGCATCACTGCTAAGCAGTCTGTGCTTGACTTGCAAGAGCGTCTGAACCGATATGCTCAGCTCCTCAATGCCCAGTCCAAGCCAAATTGGCAGAGCCCGAATATCTCCAGCCATTTCCCCGCATACGCCTACAGGAATGCCAACACGCTTGCCTGCATCGATCACGAGTTTAAGTAATCGAATAACGGCCGGATGATAAGGATTATATAAGTGCGCGATATTCTCGTTCATTCGATCAACTGCTAGAACATATTGAACTAGATCATTTGTGCCAATACTCATAAAATTCACTTCGCTAGCAAGCACATCAGCAATGATGGCAGCAGCAGGAACTTCAATGGTAAGTCCAACCTCAATATTAGCATTAAAAGGCACACCAAGACTACTTAGCTCCAGCTTCGCTCTTTCTAAGTGCGCTTTCGCTTGACGCACCTCCTCGATGGAGGTCACCATCGGATACATGATCTTCACATTCCCATAATGACTTGCTCTTAAGATCGCTCTTAGCTGCGTCATAAAGAGATCCGTTCGATCCAGAGAGATTCGAATGGCCCGGTAGCCTAGGAAGGGATTATCTTCTTTGGCAAGCGGCATGTAGTCAAGCTTCTTGTCGCCGCCAATATCCAGGGTACGGATCACGATTGGACGTCCTTTGAGCTGCATGGCCGCGTGGCGATAGACCTCAAATTGCTCCTCTTCACTAGGCAATGAATCTCGATCCATATACAAATATTCGGTACGAAAAAGCCCTACACCTGATGCGCCATTCCGCAATACTTGGTCAATTTCCATAACAGAATTAATATTCGCATGTAGATTAACCAAGCTTCTATCTAACGTCAGCGGAGCTACATCGGCAATTTCTTGCAAGCTTTCCTTGAACTCCAGCCAGTTTTTCTTACGTGCTTGATAACGTTCGATTGTAATCTTATCCGGATTAATATACAAGGTGCCTTCTTGACCATCAATAATCAAGAAATCACCATTTTGAATAGGACGCAGCAGCTTTCCTTCTAATCCGAGTACATAAGGGACAGACATCGCTCTGGCCATAATCGACACGTGCGAGTGCGTGCCACCCAGAATTGTCAACAGTCCTAGCACATTCGTTGGATCCAAATGAGCAAGCTGTGAAGGGGTAAGCTCCTTCGCAACTAAAATATAAGGATGATCAATCGGCGGAACCGTCGTGCTCGTATCCCCCAATAAATGCTTCAAGAGACGATTACCGACATCTTTAATATCTAAAGCGCGTTCTTTCATGTATTCATCATCAATTAAATTAAACATACCTACAAATTTGTCAATGACTTCTTTCACGGCGACTTCTGCGGCTTTATATTGCAGCTCAATAATACCTTGAATCTCATTCATGAAGATGGGGTCTTCCAAAATGGCCAAATGTGCATCAAAAATATAGGCTTGTTCTTGCCCTACAACTTCTTTGATCTCTTGTTTGATTAGCTCTAGCTCATCCTTGGAATGCCGAATGCCATCATACAATCGCTCGAATTCATAAGCTAAATCTGTCACATCTATCATTTTCTCTGGAAAATCCCATTCCCAAGTGGGAATAACAAACGCTTGACCCATTGCAATTCCCGATGACGCGCCTACACCTCTAATCATCCGTTCGTCCCCCCCTCGGATTTAGTCGGCTTAAGGACAACGGACATAACAGAGCCTTGGCCTTTCTTAACTGGCTTAAACGGAGCAAAACTCCATGACTTCACAATATCTGGATTCGTAATTATCATAGGTGTCGCTAAGGAAGAAGCAAATTTCTTAACTTTGTTGTAGTTGAACTTCACTAGCAGCTGTCCTGCTTCCACACGATCGCCTTCCTTCACCAGAGCATTAAAGCACTTGCCTGGTAAGCTGGACGTGTCAATTCCGATATGCAGCAGRACTTCAAGACCTTCATCCGTTAAGATCCCCAGTGCATGCATAGTWGGGTAAATGTGCATAATGGTACCTGCAACAGGGGAAACCAACTCACCTTTTTCAGGAATAAAAGCAACACCATTCCCGACGAGTCGGGAGGCAAAGATACGATCAGGCACTTCTTCAATAGGGATCATACGTCCCTGCATTGGAGATGTAAATAAGACGACATGAATATCTTTACGTAATACCTTCATAATTTCTTCACGTATAAGCTCTGAAAATGTTCCAAACACGACTTGAACATTGCCTCCTCCAAGACGTATGACGCCTGCTGCTCCTAAGTGTCGTAATGCCGTGATGTCCATCAGACGATCATTGACAAGCGTAAGTCGCAATCGGGTAATACAGGCTTCAATCTTCTTAATATTGTCTTTCCCACCAAGTGCCTGCAAAATTAACGGAGAACGATACGGTATGTCCCCAGCCCACTCTTCTAGCGATGAGCCCTCTTCCCTACCCGGTGTAGGAATTCGGAACTTCTGAATCGCCCATCGGAATAAGAAATAATACAGTAAACCATAGACCAGCCCTATCGGAATCAACAATAAGCCATTGTGTGATAAGTGCAGATTAATGATGTAGTCAATAGCCCCAGCCGAATAAGAGAATCCATGGTGGATATTTAACTCATAAGCGATCCACATAGCTACGCCCGAAAGGATGGCATGAATAACGAACAAATAAGGTGCTACAAAAAGGAAAGCAAATTCAATCGGCTCTGTTACACCAGTTAAAAAGGAAGCCAATGCAGCCGTTAAGAATGTAGCTTTGATCTTCGGCTTTAAATCTTCCCTCGCTTCTCCGATAATTGCAAAAGCAATAGCTGGTAATGCAAACATCATGATCGGGTATAAACCGGCCATATACATCCCTGCAGATGGATCGCCAGCAAAAAATCGCGGCAAATCGCCATAGGCGTATTGTCCTGATGGCGTCTCGTACGCCCCCACTTGAAACCAGAAAAAGTTATTCAAAATATGATGTAAGCCCGAAGGTACGAGCAAGCGATGAGCAATCCCATATATGAATGCACCGAAGCCGCCTAATCCAAGTAATCCACTTGATATTTTGCCCATAAGCGTCTCCAGATAAGGACCAAGCCAGATCATGATATAAGAGACAATGAGCGTTGCGAGGCCCATGACGAGCGGCACCATCCGAGGACCACCGAAAAATTGTATGTACTCCGGAAGCTTAATTTCCTTGCAGCGGTGATAGATGATTGCAGCCAGCAGCCCAATCAAGATCCCGCCAGAAACGCCTAATTGAAATTGCGTGCCCAGCCCATGCTCGATGAGTCGGGTAAACATGAAATACCCTAGCATAGCCGATAAACCAGCTATTCCGGCACTTTCTGTTAATCCCAATGCCACACCAACAGCGAAGATAATTGGTATATAATCAAAGATTGTATTTCCAGCCAATGACAGCATTTCCCCAAAGCTTGAAGCATGTATAGCATCCCAAGGTAAATCCCCTAGACAAAGCAGCACAGCAGCAATAGGAAGCGCAATGGTAGGCAGCATTAAGGAGCGGCCAAGCTGTTGTAAGTTCCCCATCCAGTTCAAACGAATGCTAACCTCCTAAAAGTTTTCGTCAGAAAACTGACTTCGTAAGCATCATCCCTTAGCAATTTCGAAGAGTATCTTCCATAAGCATAAGATTCTCTTATCAAATCGTAAAGCTTGTTCGTGCTTTTGTCAAAAAAAATAAGCAGATCGCTTATTCCATCAGGGTTATTCTACATAGTAAACGCGAAAGTTGACTAAGTCCCCTGATAGCTGTCATAATTCATTTGTACCCAAATTTAGAATTCAAGGAGGAAATACGCTTATGTCTTATGATGTTATTATTATTGGTGCAGGTCCTACCGGTGCGAGTGCTGCACTTTTCACTTCAAAAGCAGGCAAGAAAACGCTCGTCATCGACAATGAGCAAAGCGTTACGAAACGTGCATGGATCGAGAATCACTATGGTGTCGAAGCGATTGGCGGGCCAGATTTGGTTGAGATCGGCAAGAAACAAGCTGCTAAATTTGGCACTGAATTCGTAACTGGCAAAGCGACTCAACTAGTAAAGAATGAAGATAGTTTTGAGATCACCACAGAAAATGGTACATACACAGGTAAGCATGTTATTCTAGCAACTGGTTTATCCGTTGAACTTGCTGAAGCTGCTGGTATCGCGACAAAAGAAGGTACTGAACCGAGAATTAAATCTATTGTTGACTGTGATGCACAAGGACATACAAGTGTCAAAGGTGTATGGGCAGCAGGTACGACGGCTGGTGTCAGTATGCATACGATTATCACTGCTGGTGACGGAGCCAAAGTCGCTATCAATGTAATTAGTGAGCTTAACGGTGCTCGTTATGTAGATCACGATGTGTTGAAAGCCTAGTTCCAGCGTATGAGAAAACCGCTAATCGTTCCCCTGCAAAGGTGATCGACTAGCGGTTTTATTTGATTGAGGCTTCCCTGTGGGACCTGCATTAATTGTTGCGCGGATTCAATATCGCATCTTCCACTTTAATGCAGCGATCCATGATGACTTCTAAGCCACCCTCGTTGGCAATTCGTCCTGCTTCTTCATTCACGATATCAAGCTGCAACCAGAACACCTTCGCCCCAATCTTAACTGATTCTTCAGCCACTGGAATTACCTGATCAGCTCGACGAAACACGTTCACGATATCCACAGGCTCAGGAATGTCCGATAACGATGGATAGCACTTCTCACCTAGAATTTCATCTGCATTCGGATTAACGGGAATAATTCGGTATCCACGGCTTTGCATGGCTGCTGATACCATATAAGATGTGCGATCTGGTTTATCAGACAAGCCTACAACAGCGATATTCCCTGCATGGGCAAGCAATTCTTTGATGTGTTCCCTAGACGGATTCTCAAATGTCATGTGGATCGCTCTCCTATTTATTCAAGTAGGTTAGACCTTGTTTCCCCATTGCTTCCCAAGTTTCAACAAACTGTGCTTTACTCACTTTAACTTGCTTTTTGCCACTCAATGGGTCATTTAAGTAAACATTCGTTTCGTCAAATCCAACAAGGACAACAGCATGCTCCGAATACGTTGTCTTTAGAGGACCGATTGGCGTATCCCACGTTACCCATTTGTACGGTAGATTGTAGTCAATTGTCGTCCAAACGATTACAGGGATCCCATTCGCCACTTGCCCCTCATACAATTCAAAAGCTTCCCCTGTTATATTAATCGCTTGAGGGATATAGTCTTTCATAAGCGGAAACAATCCTGCAGAATAGATGCCAAAGCCTCTTTTCTTACGCGTTACGTCTCCAACGAAGCCGGAGTTCGGATTGCCCCAGTAAGCGATGTTGCCATTGGCATCCRATGTTGCTGGTGTCATGTCTGTTGGCATCTCGGCGACTAATTCCATCTTTGTTTTGTTTACGCCATAGTACTTCAGCAGCATCGTGAGACTTGTGATCTCACAGCCAGCAGGCAGCTCGGGCAGTTGCTGTATGACGGGGACATCCAGCATCGCTGATTTGACTGGTGCATGCGTTGGCGGTGGTGTCGGCTTCACGGTGCCCTTCACCGTAGCGGTGGGTTTATCAACTGCTAAGACTACCGGACCAGAAGCGAATAAAGCTGKTTCTTTCCCTGTAGCCTTCGCATAAAGCAATACAGCAAATACGCTGCTCGCAAATGTAAGACCTGCTACGAGAAACAATCCAAACGTCACTTTCAATCCTTGCCAAATAATCCTCATGCTGACTCACCCATTCAATGTAATTGAGATTCTAAGACTCGCTCACTAGCTCAACCTGTGCGCCAATGGAGCGCAAATGGTCGAAATATTGTGGATACGACTTCGCCACGTGGTGAGCATCCCGAATCGTTAAACCCTTCTCAGAGCGCAGACCAACTACAGTTAAAGCCATGATGACACGATGATCGAAATGCGCATTAATTTCTACGCCACCTTCAACCCCTTGTGGTTTACCATGAACAATAATCTCACTCTGACGCTCTTCTACATCAGCTCCAGCCTTGCGAAGCTCATTCAAATAATCTGTGATACGATCACACTCTTTATACCGTAGGTTCTCAACATTGTAGAAACGCGAAGTACCTTCTGCAAACACTGCCGCAGCAACCATCGCAAGAACAGCATCCGTGAAATGATCACCATCGAATTCACCAGCAACAAGGCGTTGATTCCCACGCACATGAACTACACCGTTGTCATGCGTTAAATTAACTCCCATTGCCTTCAGAACGTCCACACAAGCCTTCTCACCTTGCTTGCTGTTCTCTTCCAGACGAAGTACACGCACATCGGAATTCGTAACCRCAGCGGCAGCTAGAATGGCTGCTGAACCTGGATAGTCGCCTTGGATCACATATTCTTTGGCTTCATAGGATTGCCCACCTGGAATACGGTAGTGCATCAAATCTTCACTTGCATGAACGACGATACCCGCTTGCGCTAACACTTCAAGCGTCTGCCCTACAATAATTTTGGACTTCAAATCATGCAGAACTTCAATTTCACTGTCTTCTTCCAGCAGCGGCGTCATAAACAACAAAGAACTCAGAAACTGCGAGCTCACATTACCAGAAACGGTGATTTTGCCGCCGCGAGGTTGTCCCCCTTTAATTGTTATCGGCAAACGACCGTTATTATGTTGTACTTCTACGCCCATTTGTTGCAAAGTATCGATTAAATCATCATGAGGACGTTTACCCAATGATTCCGGATATGTATTCACAAAAGTTACTTCCGGACAGAAAGCAGCCGTAGACATCAAAAAGCGGAGCACCGCACCAGCATTACCAACATTCAATTCAGACACATGCTTAGGGTTCTTGCCGAAGCCTGTGATTACAATTTTCTCATCATCTTCTTCTATAATAGCGCCAAGATCACGTACACATCGTCTCATAGCATCACTATCTTCACTATGAGCTGGGTAATAGATTGTACTTGTCCCATTCGCTAGTGCACCAATTAGCAAGTAGCGTGTAGTGTAGTTTTTGGAGGATAAAGCATTAATTTCCCCTTCAAGATGGGAAGTTGGTTTTACGATGGCTTTCATGTCGTTTGTTAACTCCTTCGCAAGTAGTTTATATGTATATCCAGCAGAATGAATGACAAGAAACCAATCATCAGCGGGATGATAGAGATCCTAAGATTTATTGACAGTGTACCATACGAAATCTAACTTGGGAACCTTCCGACCTAGCAGCTGCATCTTGGAAAAGCTAGACGAAATAATTGGCTCCGCCGTTTCTTGGACGGGAGCGTTTATCTAGAAATATAGCCAGTTTATCGTGTGCAACATACAAGTTCTTATATATTAAAGAAACACTTCGTTTGACATCACGTCGTTATATTTCTATCATACTAAGTAAGAAGCTTTCTTCTGAAAATACAAACATGGAGGCATATCATGGACACGATTCTACCATCCGAGATCAAAGCAAGACTCGCGCAAGGAGAGCAGCTAACACTTATCGACGTTCGCGAAGATGAGGAAGTAGCTGAAGGTATGATTCAAGGCGCCATACATATTCCATTAGGCCAATTGCCAGAGCGGCTTAGCGAGATCCCACAAGTCGACGAAGTCATTTTAGTATGTCGTAGTGGAAATCGAAGCGGACGCGCACTAGGCTATCTTGAAGCCAACGGTTATAAAGGTCTTAAGAACATGACCGGCGGCATGCTCGAGTGGGAAGATTAAGCTGAAAAGCTTATCTTCTCCCTAATGACGCCGCTTGCTGAATGATGCGATCTGCAATTTCATCTTCGCTTAAGTCCGTCGTATCAATGGACGTATGAGCGAAATCATAGGCATGCTTTCTTTGTTCCATTAATGTATGAACTCTTTCTTCCAAATTCCCCTGCAGCAAAGGCCGATTCGTATCCGCACTCACTCTTTGGATAATCGTTTCCGCCGTTGCGTTCAACGCGACAACAAAGCCATGCTGCAACATGCAAATTCGATTAGATTCTGCAAGTACCGCACCGCCGCCCGTCGCAACAACTTGGCCCTCACTGTCTAATATATGTGCCAGCGTCTCGGTTTCCAGAGCGCGAAAGCGTGCTTCTCCATAATCCCGAAATATTTCGGGTATACTTGTCTGTTGTACCTCTTCTAACACGGCGTCAGAATCACAAAAACTCCATCCTAAACGCTCTGCAAGCTTCTTGCCTACGGTTGATTTCCCTGTTCCCATGAATCCAACAAGCACAATATTTCTGACTGTCACACAAATCCCCTTTTCCCATATGCTAGTCATACAAACTTTCCCAACATCATACCATAGCCCTTTCAGCATGAATACAATCCATTAAAAAATCATATAGTAGTGTGAATAAATTCTAGCACAAACAGTTAAGATTTTAGAGAGACCACGCCGATAAGGAGAGATGGAGCTTTGAACCCAACTGTGCTGAAGCAAAACCAAACTACCGCCTTTACCAATCGCACACAACGCAAACTGGAGCAAATTTTACACCCAAGCTATACACTATGCAAAGAGGATGTCGTCTGGATTTTAGAATTTATTAAGAAAAAAGTGGCTGAAGAAGACCCGATGATGCAGGGTCTAACTCAACCACGATTATTAAGAAATTTCCGTTATTTTGCAGAGATATCCCTCATGCTGATTCACAAACGCAACGGCTTCGATCAARAAGCTGATCGACTGAAGTTGTGGCTGCGAGAAGCGGCATACGGTTTACAAGATGAGAAATAACTACTCGTTACCCATCCAGTTGTAGTGGAAGGATCCTTCTTTGTCAACACGTTGGAATGTATGAGCTCCGAAGTAATCACGTTGTGCTTGTAACAAGTTAGCTGGCAATCTTTCTGTACGGTAGCTGTCGTAGTAAGCAAGTGCGGATGCGAAGGAAGGTACTGCAATACCGCGAGTAACCGCTTCTGCAATCACTGTTCTCCATGATCCTTGGTAGTTGTCCACTACGTCTGTGAAGTAGGAATCAAGCAACAGGTTTTTCAACTCAGGATTGCGATCATACGCATCCTTGATATTTTGAAGGAAACGAGCGCGGATGATACAACCGCCACGGAAGATCATTGCGATGCTGCCGTATTTCAAATCCCATTTGTATTCTTCGGAAGCTGCTCTCATTTGAGCGAAACCTTGTGCATACGAACAAATTTTGCTTGCGTAAAGAGCTTGACGAACAGCCTCAATAAACGCTTTGCGATCCCCTGTGAATGCTGGAGCATCAGGTCCTTTGAGTACTTTGCTTGCTGCTACGCGTTCTTCCTTCATCGCAGAGATGAAACGGGAGAATACGGATTCTGTGATGATAGAAAGCGGCACGCCAAGGTCCAGAGCACTTTGACTGGTCCATTTTCCTGTTCCCTTTTGTCCAGCGGAATCCAAAATCACGTCAACCATTGGTTTGCCTGTTTCAGCATCATATTTCGTGAAAATATCACGTGTGATTTCGATTAGGTAGCTGTCCAGCTCCCCATTGTTCCACTCCGTGAAGATCTCATGAAGCTCTTCTGTGCTAACGTTAAGTACATCTTTCAGCAATTGGTAAGCTTCACAAATCAATTGCATATCTCCATACTCAATACCGTTGTGCACCATTTTTACATAGTGACCCGCGCCGTCTGGCCCGATATACGTACAACAAGCATCTTCGCCAACTTTAGCTGAGATGGCTGTTAGGATAGGCTCTACCAATTTATACGCGTCTTCTTGGCCACCTGGCATGATCGCAGGTCCTTTAAGCGCGCCTTCTTCACCGCCGGAAACACCTGTTCCAACGAAACGAATCCCGTGAGCTTCTAGCTCTTTGTTGCGACGTTGTGTGTCTGGGAAGAATGCATTTCCGCCGTCGATCAAAATATCGCCTTTATCCAAATGCGGAAGCAATTGGTTAATTGTGTCATCCGTAGGTCCGCCTGCTTTGACCATGATCAAAATTTTGCGCGGCACTTCTAGGGATTGAACGAATTCTTCAACCGTATATGTACCAACAAGTTGCTTGCCTGGTGCTTCATTAAGAAGCTCCTTCGTTTTCTCAGCAGAACGGTTGAATACGGATACCGTAAAGCCTCTGCTTTCAATGTTTAATGCTAAGTTTTTCCCCATTACTGCTAAACCTACAACACCTATTTGTTGCTTAGACATGTCTCTCATACACCCTTCCGATATATAAATAGTTAAATCGTCATCGCGCCAAAACCGCCGTCTACTCTCAAAACTGTTCCTGTTACAAAGCTCGAAGCTTTCTCTGAAGCCAGGTACACAGCAGCACCTTGAAGCTCTGCAGCTTCACCAAATCGATTCATCGGCGTATGACGCATAATGGATTCGATCCGCTCAGGCGACAAAATCTTACGATTCTGCTCTGCTGGGAAAAAGCCTGGAATAATCGCGTTCACACGCACACGGCTCGGAGCGAACTCACGGGCTAGGTTCTGTGTGATATTATTCACAGCTGCTTTAGAAGCGGAGTAAGTGAACACACGAGAAAGTGGTGGATCCGAGGAAACGGATGAAATATTAATAATGCTTCCGCCTTCACCTCGTTCAACCATGTATTTCCCGAACACTTGGCAAGCTAGCACGACGCTTTTCAAATTTACCTCCATAATAGAATCCCATTCTTCCATGGAAATGTCAAAGAAAGGTGTCGCACTATTTTTACCTGGACAATTCATAAGAACATCCGCACTGCCTGACCAAGCAATAACATCTTGAAGGACTTGCTCTAAATCTTCACGTTTGGTTGCATCTGCTTGGAAAGTCTTCGCTTCGCCGCCAATCGCAGCAATAGCCTCTTGAACCTGTTCGCTTTTCTCTTGATTCCGCCCGACGATAGCTACTTTTGCACCATGTCCAGCAAGAGCTAAAGCCATTGAGCCACCAAGTGTACTATTACCGCCAATAATTACTGCTGTTTTCCCAGAAAGATCGAATAAGTTCATTGTCGTCATCCTCTCGAATAATAGTGCTTTGTCTAAAAAGTATTATGATTGAGGACTCCGTAGGTGCTGACTTTGAAAAGCGGTGATCGCGTCGAATTGATCTTTTAACTGATGATATACGCTCGTATAAATAGATGTCAATTGTTGATATACGCGATAATCGTTTTCATTCACCTCGTGAGCCTTTCCTACCCCGATCCATTTATGCGCAAGCGATAAGTCCTCGATCTCCCCCATTGCGAGTAGACCAAGTAAAGCTGCGCCAATTCCTGAGCTCTCGATGGAGTCTGGAACGGTAACGGCCGTGCCGAGCATATCGGTCATCATCTGACGCCAGAACTCTGAGCGAGCGAAGCCGCCTGATGCACGAATGACGGTTGCAGGTCCCATCATGCGCTCCAACGATGTCGCAACGGCTTGAATGGAGAACATGACGCCTTCCAATGCGGCACGGATCATATGCTTCTTCTGATGACTAAGTGATAAACCAAAATAAACGCCACGTGCATTAGCATTCCAATAAGGCGCACGCTCGCCGGATAGCAATGGCAAGAAAAGCAATCCTTCGGAGCCTGCTCCCACTTCAGCAGCAAGTGCTGTCAAGTGATCATAAGGATCCATGCCCATGCGGCGTGCTTCTTCTGCTTCTGCTGTCGCGATCTGGTCTCTCACCCAACGGAATACAATACCTCCGTTGTTAATCGGCCCACCAACGACCCAGAAGTTTTCGGTTAACGCGTAACAGAATAACTTACCCTCGGGGTCCGTTTGCGGTTTGTTCACGACGCTGCGGACTGCGCCGCTCGTACCGATCGTAACCGCGACAACGCCGGGTTCGAAGGCGCCGACGCCAAGGTTGGCAAGTACACCATCGGAAGCGCCGACAATAAATGGCGTGTCCGTGGACAAGCCCATCGCATCAGCATAAGCAGAGCTCATGCCTTCTACACGATGTGTCGTTGGCACAAGTGCGGATAGCTGCTGAGGTGTTACCCCTGCATAATCAAGCGCACCCGCATCCCAATCCAATTGCTCCAGATTGAATAATCCTGTTGCACTCGCCAGGGAATGGTCGATTAAATACTGACCAAACAACTTGGCAAACACATACTCTTTAATCCCTATAAATTTATGGGTATTTCGAACAAGCGCTGGTTCATGCTCCCCGAACCACTTCAATTTCAAAAGTGGTGACATGGGGTGAATCGGTGTGCCTGTTCTCGCATAAATCTGTTGACCAAGCCCACTCTGCTTCAAATCCTCCGCATATTTCGCGGCACGATTGTCCGCCCATGTAATACATTGGGTTAATGGCTTATTGTGCTCATCTACGGCAATTATACTGTGCATCGCTGAGCTGAAGGACACGCAAAGCACTTGTTCAAGCGAGATGCCTTGCTTGCGAACAACGGCGCCAATCCCCTGCACCACAGCATCAAAGATTTGATCTGGATCCTGCTCGGCACGATCTGCGGCAGGGGTGAAGAGCGGATATTCGATGGAATGGGAGGCAAGTACCTGCCCATCCCGATCAATAACCAGCGTTTTGGTACTCGTTGTTCCAATATCAGCAGCTATGATATAAGGCTTCTGACTTTGCGTCATGGGCAAATATTCCCCTCTGCATCGAATGTTAGCTCAAATGGCTCTGATAAAATTTCAATATCCGGATGCTGACGAGCGGCTTCAAGGAGGTTCACCGAAATTTCAATCTCACCTAAGTGAAGTGTATCTTGAATACGAACAAGCTTACAGGTCGTGTAATCTAAAATATTGCAAGTTTTCACGGCAGCTTTGATCGCATAGAAATCATTTTCTAAAGTCGTCGCGATTTTCGTAGGTGCACAGACCGTAGAAGTTAACCCATTGGCATACGTGAATTCTAGATTTGTCTTATCAACTAGACGTTGAGTAGTGAAATCCGCTGTACCTACGCCATTGGCATTCCCTTTGGTCTCGTGTGTCAAATCAAGAACAACCATCTTTGACACTTCGGGTCCGCCATGTGCATAAGGAGTAGGATAGCGTCCCGTTACGTTAGGATCCATACCGTCACCGCTAATATTTTTACCGATATAATCAATCACTAGCACATCGATTTCATCGAATAAAATTTTCGGCAAACGTGATTTTGCTTCAACAAGCAGCAGCTCCTCACGCGCTTCAATCTCGGCAGCAGGAAGAACCTCAACCTGACAAGTTTCATCGTAAGCATTCTCTACGAGGGCTACGCCAAAGACGATCGGCAGCTTCTCGATCATCAAATTTGCCATCGCAGGAACATTCTCTGCCATGTATTTAAAGCCAAGCTGATGGCAAGCTTCAGCCCCTTTTTGCTTGCCGAGGCCAATCGCGATCATCTTCATGATGCCGCTCTCAATGCGTCCGCGGAATGCGGTATGCGGCTTCACACGGTTAATAACGACAATGGCATCTGCCTCTGATGCAATGCGATCTACATAAACAGGCAAACCATTCGGTAGTTGATCGATTTTGACCACGTCCATGGAAGAGCGAATCGGTGCTCCCATCGTTTCTTCCGTAATACCAAAGTGCTGGAGCACCTCAGTCTGGCCATCCGCAGTCGCCCCGCCATGACTTCCCATACACGGTACGATAAACGGATGTGCACCTCGTGCCTTGATGGCATCCAAAGTTGTCTTCGTGAAGCCCGCAATATTGGCAATCCCTCTGCTCCCTACTGCCACAGCAACTTGTTGGCCAGGAAGGATACTCGGCATAACGCCACTGCTTTCGAGCTTATCGGCAAGTTCCTGCAAAGGATTTTCCAGAATCGAACGATCAAATTTCTGACGAATTTTGACCATTTGCGGAATCGGAATGTCATTTAACAATTCTCTTAGAATACTCATCGACTTTCCCCACTTTCTTATGCTTGTAATAATTGCACAGATTCACGAACAATTAATTCGGTTCGCAATAGAACTTGCTCGGTTGTATGCAATTTATTCTCTATATTACCTAGGAGACGCAGTGCGCCTTCTTTGCTAATTTGTTCGATCGGCCTGCGCACGGTCGTTAAGGCAGGTGTCACATAGGCCGCGAATACCGTATCATCAAAACCAACCACGGAGATATCCTTAGGGACATGTAAACCCGCTTCAAACACAGCTTTAATGGCTCCTAGTGCCATCTCATCATTGCAGCAAAAAACCGCTGTCGGTCTCTCTTCGAGGCTCAAAAATTGCTGCATTGCTTGATGACCACTTTCCAAATCGTAAAGTCCCGGCATGCGGAACGCAGCTGGAATGGAAATCCCATAATGCTCCATTGCTCGTTCGAAGCCATCCTTGCGATTCTGCGCAGATTTAAAGCCCTTACGCCCCTCGATTAAGGCGATTTTCTTATGACCCTGATTCACAAGGTAAGCTCCTGCATGAAAAGCACCTTGCTCCTCGTCAGAGAGAACATTCAGAACACCGGCGGTGTCCACTGGCCGATTCAATACGACGAGCGGAATCCCTTTGTTCGCAATATGCTCAATGATCGGCCCATCGTCGTCACTTTGGCTGACAATAATTATGCCATCAAAGCTCTTCTTGGTGATGGAATGAAAGCTAGTGTAATCATCGATTCCCTTGACAATCAACTGGTAGCGATCTCGAATCACCGAGTTAACCCCTCGAATGGCTTCGTAGAAGAAACCAGCGGAAGTTCCATTGCTTAGTGTTGTAAAGAATAGCCCCAAGTTATACGAACGATCCAGCACTAAACTTTTCGCATTATAATTCGGCGTGTAATCCAGCTGTTCAGCGATGATGCGAATGCGCTCCTTCGTCTCCTCTTGAATGAGCGGACTGTTATTCAACGCTCTGGAAACTGTCGTGTGGGAAACACCCGCGAGCTTCGCAATATCCTTAATAGTTGCGCTCATACATTCACCTCTAACAGAAGCATATCACATCTATGCACACGTTAACAATAGTCTTTTCGCGAGACAAAAAAACTCCCTTCTCAGGGAGTCCACAACTCATTATGTATGATTTCTCTTTGCTGTCGATTGTCTCACTACTAACTCTGGCAGCAACTTTATCGTGGGATACGTGTCTATGTCTACCACACCATCAATCTTACGTATTAATTCATCGACGGCGCAACGCCCTAGTTCATTGGCAGGCTGACGTACCGTTGTTAAATGCGGGCGAAATTCAGAAGCGAATATTTGATCGTCGAACCCTACGATCGACATATCATTGGGAATTTGGTATCCTACCGTTTTGCATGCATCCATCAAACCGATTGCAATGAAATCATCTGCTGCAAATACAGCAGTTGGCACCTTATTATTACGTATCCAACCATCTGCAATATCGTAGCCTGAAGAGATGCTAAAATCACCTTGTTCAATCCACAACTCAGTCAAACCTGCTTCCAACATCGCATGAATATAACCGCGCTCACGTTCCGCACTGCTCAAGAAGGGCTCTGGCCCGCGAATATGAGCAATCGTTTGATGCCCGAGATCAATAAGATGCTTGGTTGCTTCATAGCCGCCGATGAAGTTATCTACAATGACAGACGATACAGCATCATGACAATACTGATTATCAATCAGCACAAAAGGGATTTTCTTCTTCTCCAACTCCGTTACATAGGCAAATTCATTCGTGGGAGACACGACGATTAACCCATCTACCCGATCTTCTTGAAATAAAGAGTTCTCAAAGGATTTGAACGCATCGGTCGAGACCGATAAAGCAAGGAAATAGCCGCGCTCTGCTAAGCGATCATTCATTTCTTTCACCACGGCATCGAAGAATGAATCGTTGAGGGTCGATATCGCAACACCAATAATACCTGTCCTACCTCTGGCTAAACTGCGCGCAGCTGCATTCGGCTGGTAGTCCAGCTCCTTCATGGCTTGCAGCACCTTTTGCCGATTCCCCTCGCGCACCGTACCTGCTTGATTGATTACGCGGGAGACCGTGACTACAGAAAGTCCACTTTTCTTCGCTACATCAAAAATACTGACTTTCATATCTTCAGCTCCTGTAACTCACAATAAAAAGTATAAGCGCTTTAATTTTAATGAAACAATTATATTCGATAGCTTCATTCCTGTATATGTTTCATTCTTCTCCCCTTATAAACACACAAAAGAGAGTCCCGTATACGTTCATACAGGCTCTCTTTCATCCCAGCACACTATTCATTCTCACATCTCCAATAGAAGCATTTCTTGTCTCAATTCGATCAATTTAACTTTACTTTCCATCGCGGCCTTGGTGTCCCCGGATGAGAGTGCATCTTGCAGCGTAGCTAATTCATAATCAAGCTCCATGCGCAAAATAGGGATGCGTTCGTCTGTCCGCTTCGATCTTAGTGCTTGCATGACTTCTTCTACGGTCACAGCAGGCTCCTTCTGATACAGCACCTTATGTTCAATTCCGCTAATCTCCACCATGCGGATGATTTCCCCGAACATAATATTCTCAATGAGAATTTGCCGATCCTTAAATCTTTTCACAACGGCATGACCGCGAGTATCTCCGATCAGCTTCTCCATCATTTCAGCAAGCTTCTCATCTTTGAATGAATAATTGCCAACAATCTTATACTTCTCGCCAATTCGTTCGAATTTCAGCTTGATCAACTTGCGCCCTGTGCGAATTGAGATGATAAATTGAAGTTCACTTTCGTTCCAGTAGAGCGAATATCCTTCTTGGATGAGGGCTTTAATGAAGTTCCGGATTAGCCGGCGATCAAATCGTAACTCTAGGTTGCAATACTCCACTTCATGACTCTTACTCACGGCAATCCCCTCCATAATTGGCGCAAACCATTTATTTAAATATTCAGACAACTTGTGTTCTTACAGTTATCTTATTATGAATTCTATGTTTTAGCAACTTGGATTATGGATATTTTTTTAAAAGAAAGCGCACAAAAAAAGCCGATGCCTGTTTGCCATCAGCTACAGCCCATGTTCTTGCCATCCTATGATTAATGCCAGCCCCAGAAAAATCCATCGCGTTCCCATGCAGCTCTACCGCCATGCAATTTCTTGAAGATTTTCTTGACCTCTTTGGAAATGGCTTGATTCCCATTGTCATTGACATAAATAAAGGATTCCCCATAAGTCTTAAGAATATAGTCTACGGCATCCTTTTGATACAAAATCCCTGCCGATTTCAACTCATTCAACATCCACTCTGCAATTTCATTCTCTGTCATACTCCAACCATTCTCCTTTCCTTGTCCATTTGATCATTATAACATACATCCTTGTAATATCCGCACCTGACTAAGGACACCAGCACAATCATGACAGAATTCTCGCACAGCCCATTCCATCTACCGTATTGCTCCATATGCTATGTCGAAAGTCAATGAACAAGACTTCAAACAGAGAGGGTGAATGATATGGGTTATGGTGTAGCAGGTGTTGGTGGAGTTGGTGGAGTTGGCTGTGGCGGTGGATATGGATCTTCTGCAGCAATTTTGGTTCTTTTCATCTTGTTAGTTATTATCACTAGCGCTTTTGTAATCTAATACTTCACAGTTGATAAAGGGCAGCCCTGTACTTCAGGAGCTGCCCTTTGAGTTTATTTAACCAGCTTCAGATTCCGCCGGATTGAGGATTGCTGAGCCAATGCTCATAAGGATAAGACCGAATAAAGCCAATACCCCTATATTCATCCATAGCTGAGACAATGGTTCTCCTGCAGACATACGTTCGATCGCATCGAGTGCCCACTTTTGCGGGACAAAGTTTGCGAGCTTTTGCATCCATTCCGGCATGAGGCTAATCGGCCAGAAGCATCCGCCCAGCATGCAGGTTGGCGTAACAACAAGAGCGTTTATCACGTTCATGTTAGTCGCATTTTTCACCATACTCGCTACAGCACTGGCAATTCCCATGCTCGCTAACAGGAAAAATTCTAAGATGACAAAATGAGATATGAATGGGAGACCGTACTCATATCCAGCCACGTATCTAGTAATGAAGAGGATAACTAGCACTTGAAGTGTACCCACAACAAAACTGCCCAAGAAATTTCCTGCTACAATTTCAAAAGCTCTAACTGGCGCTGTGTACGTTCTTGCTAATGTACGAAGTCTTCGATCTTCCATAACGAGAGACACTGTATTGTTCATTAAGCCCATCATGAAGATCAGCATGAGTCCAATCACGATATGCATGTTAGGATTCGTATACAAATCCAAATCCGTTATTTTAGGACTAACTTGGTACTTTTGAATTTGAGAAATTGTTTGCAAGGTGCTCTCTCGCAAATCAGTCTCTGTCAGACCTTGTTTACTGTATAAAGCAATCGTATCTTGATACCTGGATAAAATGCCTTCCAGACTTATTTTGAATGTAATCGTGGATTCATTCGAATTGAGTTGAAACATGTCAAGCTGCGGCAAAGTTCCTCCTGCTAATAACTTTTCACTTAAGTCTGCAGGTATGATGAAGGCACCGGTGACCTTCTGTTTAATAACATCGTTTTTCAAATCGGCTTCAGATGCAGCCAATGTCAACCGATAATCAGGTAATGCACTTAACTCTTGTACGACCTGTGTGCCTAATGCACCTTGATCCAAATTAAGATAAGCGATGTCTGCTCGATGCTCACTTTGTTTACCAAGAACAGAAATGATGAGTGACACCGCGGCAGCCGGTATAACCAAATACATGAGAAGTCCTTTTCGTTGAAAAAGGGAACGGCGCAGCATATTTAGAGCGATCGCCAAACTATTCATGATATCCCCCTTTTCGGTAAACAAGAAATGCGATTAGTGACAAGCCAATGGCCATGCAAACTAAAATCAATAAGTGATGCGCTACTATAGACGTTTCGCTCCCCAGCATGAGTTGAAACATACTTTGCATCCCCCAATAGTTTAATGTGTACGAACCTACTTGCTTAAGGAATCCATCAGGAAGCGGTGTAAAGCCCCCACTTAAGAATGTCATAATCATAATCCCCGTTTGAAAAATCGCCGCAATCATACTATCTGATTGGAAGAGGAGCATGACTACGATGGCCAAACTCATTGAAGCTAGAATCATACATAAACAAATAAGAAAGAGTGTTAGGAATTGAGAACCCCAATCCACACCATAGAATAGCTTGGTGGCACCGATGATAACTGCAGCCTGACCAATAGAAAGGAACATATTCCCACTAATTTTACCAATTAAAATTTGATACTCACGAATAGGCATGCCATTCAAACGAGATAACGTGTGATTCACCTTTTCATTCTGTAAGCTAAAAGCAGTGATCATGCCCGAATATAATAAAAACATCACGAGAATCGACGCCGCATAATATTGCATGGCCGTGTAGTTGCCATTTGAAGCTGCTAATTGGCCTACATGTACCAACGAAGGGTTTGCAGCCCCACGTTGTGAGGATATGCCTTCGACCTGCTTTAGAGGCTCCAAAGACGTTGAACGAGCTGTAGTCTGAATAGCTTGAATCTGATTCACTTTATCGAAATAGGTGCGAAACACCATTTGAGCTGTTACATTTTTCAAATAATCATGACCCAATATCATCTCCCACTGGGCTGCTTTTCCCGCCTGCACCTGAGCACTGAAATCGTTCGGGATGATAACTGCAAATTCAGATTCTCC
This sequence comes from Paenibacillus sp. 2RAB27, assembly GCF_052115445.1. Classification (NCBI taxonomy): domain Bacteria; kingdom Bacillati; phylum Bacillota; class Bacilli; order Caryophanales; family Paenibacillaceae; genus Paenibacillus; species Paenibacillus sp. 2RAB27. Next base: position 181,091 of record NZ_JBFRGR010000008.1, on the reverse strand, counting down.
ATTCTTCAACCGTTTTATCGCTTCCTCGCGTGTTGATATCACATGGGTTTGCAGGTGCTTTAGGGTCTCTGGAGATGCCAAGAATTTTTGAAAACCTTCCTGCAAAGCTCCTGAATCCGATTGAAGGATATCAACCTTGACTGAATTTAATCCTTTATCCTCGACCTTAAACACGCCTGAGAGAGCTGATCCCAAAATAAAAATGAGCAGTAAGGGCATTAGAAATTGAATCAACAGCACATAGCGGGTCCGCAGTTTCCTGAGGATTTCATATTTAGCAATAGTCCAAATTGGCATGTGAATCTCCCCCTAATCTCTCAAGGTTCTTCCGGTCAATGACAGGAACAAAGCTTCTAGATCAGGCTCCACCTGCGTGAGCGATTGTATTTTCACCTGATGTTTAGACAAAATGAAGAGGATATCTTGCAAATAACTTTGTGACGCGCTTACGATCAGTTCAAGGGTTTGTTCATTTGCATTTAACTGTTTTATCAACGGATACTCTCTCAACTCTTTAACTGCTTGGTCCGTGAGGTTCGTAATTTGAAGCACAATTTTATTGTCCTGGGAAACTTGATTACGCAGCTCTTCCTGCGTTCCGCAAGCGATGAGATGACCATGATCCATGATCCCGACTCTCGTCGAAATGGCCGACACTTCTTCCATATAGTGGGAGGTATATAGGATCGTCGATCCCATTCGATTCAATTCTCTTACCGAATCTAAGATATGATTACGTGACTGAGGGTCGATCCCCACCGTTGGTTCATCCATAATAATCAGCTTTGGTTGATGCATGATAGCACAAGCGATATTCAGTCTTCGTTTCATGCCACCTGAAAATGAACTAGGCTTATCACTCGCACGATCTAGGAGTCCCACAAAGGCTAACGATTCCTCCACTCGCTCCTTAAGCAGCTTTCCTCTCAACCCATATAATTTAGCGAAAAAAGTGACGTTCTCCCGAGCTGTTAAGTTTTCATATATCGCTAAATCTTGAGGCACGAGCCCCAAATTACGCTTGACTTCCATTGGGTATTTAGCAACAGATTTGCCACCTACCAAGATGTCACCTTGATCGATTTTCAGCAATCCGCTTAGCATTTTAATCGTTGTACTTTTGCCCGCTCCATTAGGTCCTAACAGACCAAAAACTTCACCTTCTCGAATCGTCAAATTCAGATGATCTACAGAAATACGATTGTCATATTTCTTAACTACATCCTTCAATTGAACAAAGCTCATACATCTCTCCCTTTCTTCACTGCACTTATTACCGTAATTGTACGCTTTTGTGAGCAACTCGACAGGTAGAAGAAGTCATTTTACAAAGTGACAAAAGTCACTTTATTTTTGCTAAGAAAAGTGTTATCCAACGAAAAGTCGTATGCTATACTTTCTTTACTAAGATAAAGGATGCGAATCTCGATTGATAAACCAACTCTTACTCACACGCTATCTTCTCTTACTCGTACCTGCGATTGCTTCCATGTATTTGGAAGTCTACATATCCAATAACACCTATGCGCTATTCGTACTCCTATTTATTGGACTGATCGAAATGAGGCGAACACGCTTCCCGAACACGAACTGGATGCTCCTCCTTGAAATCGCCTGTACAGGCTGGATGAGTTATCATTTCGAAGGCGTATGGTTTCTCTCGTTCTTCTCAACCCTTCTGACTTACGTACCCAAGTTGAATCGTCAGCAGCAATTTAGAGCAATTCTGTTACAGCTACTTGTTCTTAATTTTTCCTTGCAAAATCAACCATCTATGTATTTCATCTTTGCAAACGTGATGTTTGGCACAATCGCCATCCTATCTTTCCAGCTTCAGCGAATGAAAAAAAATAAAGATGATGTTGAGCTGCTCTATGATCAACTCCGAAAGAAGCATTATGAATTGGATGAAGCCCGTCTTCAATTAATGGATTATGCCCGAAAAGTAGAGAACATTGCCCAAACGGAAGAACGTAACCGCATCTCACATGATTTGCATGACGATTTGGGACATAAGCTTATTCGAATCAAAATGATGATGGAGGCCTCACTTACCATCCTCCCCTCTCAACCAACCAAAGGTACTGAGATGTTACGTTCTGTTCGCGATCAACTCGGTGAGAGTATGGAACTCCTTCGTTCAACTGTACGTCGATTGAAACCGAACAAGCATTCGCTGCAAAGTTATTCCTTGGCTACATTAATTGATGAGCTAACTCGAGAGAACGCTATCGACATTGAACTCGATATTCAGGGAATGCCTTATGAATTGTATCCAAGCCTTGAATACATTCTTTACCGAAATGCACAGGAAGCGATCTCTAATGCGATTCGGCATGGCGCTGCTACATACGTTCAGATCACATTGCAGTACACAGCCAATCAAGTGACCATGGGAGTCTCTAATAATGGCACACGTCAGATGGAGCCTACGGTTAAAGGGCTTGGTTTATCCGGTATGGAAGAACGAATTAAAGTGATTGGCGGGCATCTTATTATTTCGAATGAGGAACATTTCACCGTAACTACCGTGCTGCCAGCTTTTCGACACAATGAAGCTACTTAAAAGGAGGGATTGTTGATGATTCATGTACTCATAACCGACGACGATCCATTTATTCGTGAAAGCTTACAATTAATTATTGGTCTTGATCCTGAAATCTCGGTTGTTGGAACTTGTACGAACGGGAACGAAGCACTCACCTTTATTCAAAATGGAACACTAGTTGATGTAGTCCTCATGGATATCCGTATGCCGCTCTGCGATGGTGTTCAAGGGACAAAACAAATCAAAGAAGCGTACCCGGAAATCGCGATACTGATTCTGACTACCTTCGATGATGATGCGTACATCATACAAGCACTACGAAACGGCGCCAGCGGTTATTTATTAAAAAATATTTCCCCGGATCGTATTATTCAAGGCGTTAAGACGGTGAAGCAAGGGAATTTGCTCATTCATCCTGATATTGCGAAGAAACTAACCAGTTTCATTCAAGATAGCCCCCCAAAAGCTGATGCACAGGCCCATCCATTTGATGGGTATGGCTTGACAGCTAATGAGCAGGCTATCATTGCTAAAATCTCCGAAGGCCTTTCAAATAAAGAAATCGCCCAGGAGCTATTCCTGAGCGAAGGTACGGTGAAGAACTATGTAACTGAAATTTTAAGTAAATTGAACCTCCGAGATCGCACTCAAATTGCCATTTTTTACCTGAAGCGACAGCAAGGCTGAGAACCTAATTCACGACTTTACCCGCCTCGATATCTTCCACCGAAGTACTGGCAACTAGGTAATCAGAAATTTCATTACTATAATTGATAAAAGGCGTTAACTTGACCGTGGTTTTAAAGAAATGTCCATTATTATTCAACAAGTAATAATAGGTGTTTTCTTCCGGCAGCTTATCAATAATGACTGGATTCCAAGAGTAACTTACTTTATCCACAACAAAATAACGGTAAGAATCAACATAAGTCTTCAGTGCCTTCAATTTAAGCGGATCTGTCTCACCTGACACGACTAATGTCTCATACCTGGAATAAGACATCTGTGGGGGCTGGTTCCCCCATACATTTTTCAATTCAGTTTCACTCACGTACACTTGACCCGTAAATTTCTCTTTTGCTTTACGTAAACCATCTGTTCGGATTCCCATTCGTTCAATATCGCTCAACCGATAATACGTTTGATCTGTGTTATTAAGTAAGACCGGGTAGGATGCTCCCTGGTAATCCATATATTGCGCATAGGGAAATTGCAAGACCATCTCCGTATAATTCGATTCATTTCCCACAACTGGCTGATTCGAATTCACGCGCGGGACGACATAAATCGTTTTCGTACTTTCCTGCCAATTCACGACAGCTCCTAAATGACCAGCCAACTCCTTAACCGGCAAATAACTTGAATTATTATAAATTAATGGCGGATTCGCTAATTGAACAGCTTGACCATTTACGACAACTTTATAATCACTTCTGAGATACGCATCGACACGTTGAAGTACATCTTGTGCATATACACCTGCCCCAAAACATGTTCCCATTAGTGTTCCAACGATTGCAACCTTCGACCATTTTGGCATCTTCTTCATCCAAATTCCTCCTGTACCTTTCCTAGCTTGTTACCTTAACTCATTCGACAACTACCTTAATTTACCTCCTTGTTTCGACAATTTCCCTCTATTGACCTATAAAAGCTAACCAAACAATGCACTTGATTCATTGCGAGTTGGTCGAAATTGCTTTAGAATAGTTGAAAAACATGCATGTGAAATGAGGAACTTCCATAATGAGTTTTACAGGATTTACACAACACGATTTCGATACCTTCGCCATCGAGGGATTAGACGGACGAATGGCCGCCATTCGCGAGCGAATTCAACCTAAATTCAAAGCCCTTGGCGATGTATTGGCAACCGAATTATCTGTCCAATCGGGAACCGAAATGTTCCTCCATATTGCCAAACACTTACGACGTAAGATCAATCCTCCTGTCGACACCTGGATGGCTATCTGTCCTAACAAACGCGGCTACAAGCAAGTACCTCACTTCCAGGTCGGTCTTTTCGATGATCGAGTTTTCATCTGGCTTGCACTCATTTATGAGCTGCCGAACAAAGGCAATATCGCTACGACTTACATGAACAATTTGAAGCAGATTCAAGCCGAAATTCCAACAGATTTCCTACTTTCTTTTGATCATATGAAAAAAGATACGATTTCCGTGTCTCAACTCGACACTACAGGCTGGAACGAAGCCTTAATTCGCTTCCGTGATGTCAAAAAAGCAGAGCTGCTCATCGGTCGAAACCTCCGTTTCGATGACCCCGTGTTAGCACAACCTGCTGAGTTGGAACTTTTAATCGAACAAACCTTTGAGAAGCTGATTCCGTTGTACAAACTTGCTGTCGACACACCATCGCTCTAATTTCACGAAAAATTTATATTAAATTAAGGTTGCTTTCAACTAAAACGCGGCTTTCCTGCGCAGACTAAATCCTGTAATTCCCAATAAACAGGAAAGGAGGCCTCGAATCCCATGGAAGCAACAAACATTAGGAAGCTGCTCATCAGCTCCATCGCACTCACCTGTATCTTGGGTGGCAGCCTCTCTGCTGTCGCACAGAACCCTGATTCCGAAGATCAGCCAACCGTTATGTTGCAACAGTCAGATGAGACTGGTCAAAGCGGACACCATAAACGGAAATGGCCGATTATTGAAGAATCCGCAACGGTTATCGGTGTCGACAAAGAAGTTCTCTTCAAGTCGCTGAAGAGCGGGAAAAGCATTGTGGAGGTCGCCGCTGAAAAGGGCATCTCGGAAGCCGATCTGACTGCGAAGCTGCAACAACTTCGGACGACGAAGATTGAAACCGCAGTGAAAGATGGCAAGCTGACTGCTGACCAAGGCGAGCACATGAAGCAAAAGCTCGGCGAGCATTTGAAGTTCATTCTCAATGAGAAGAACCTGCTAGCTCACCATCCTGGGCATGGCAAGCATAAGTTCGGCTTAAAGCCCGACACTGAAAAGCTCGCAAAATCGCTAGGCATGAGTAAAGACGAACTCCGTGCACAACTGCATGCAGGTAAGTCTTTGGCTGAAATTGCGCAAGCGAAAGGCATTTCCAAAGACAAGCTAGTGGTATCGATTAAGGATCAATTAACACCCTCGATTGAGAAGTGGGTTGATCACAAAATGGAACCAAAAGCGAAAAAGTAGTTTGGCGTTAACAGGAGGGGCATTCTATGGAATGCCTCTTTTTCAGTATTAGCACCTCACTTTAAAAAATGAGTGATTACTCACTTCTCAACTGCATAAATTTATCGTATGATGGGTTTAGAATCAAAAATGAGTGATTACTCACTTTATTATTTATTGAAAGAGGTGCAGACCATGACATCCGCCACATCGATTCAAGTGCAAGGAGTCAGCAAGCAATTTGGTGAGAAAACGGTTCTGAAGGACATTACGCTTGCAGTTCCTCGCGCACAGATTTTTGGACTACTAGGTCCTTCTGGTTCGGGTAAAACAACACTGGTCCGCATGATCGCAGGCATTGATGCCCCTACATCCGGTCAGGTGACCGTACTTGGCCAGAAGATGCCTCAGCTAGCTATGCTCTCCCAAATCGGCTATATGGCGCAATCAGATGCCTTATATACCGAATTGACGGCGCAGGAGAACCTGGCTTTTTTCGCAGCCTTATATGGCCTCAAAGGAGCCAAATGTAAGCAGCGCATTCAAGCTGTCATGGAGCTCGTTGATTTGAGCGATCATTTGAAGAAACAAGTCAGCAACTATTCGGGGGGCATGAAGCGACGGTTATCGCTTGCCATTTCCTTGCTCCACGAGCCAAGCATCCTTATTCTCGATGAACCTACCGTAGGGATTGACCCTGTGTTACGCAAATCGATCTGGCAGGAGCTCATGAATCTAAGTCTGAATGGAACTACCATTCTTCTGACCACACATGTAATGGATGAAGCAGACAAGTGCCATCAACTCGGTATGATTCGAGACGGAAGCCTCACCGCCATAGGTACGCCAGAGGAGTTAAAACACGCTACCTCTTCCTCCACGATCGAAGAAGCATTCTTAATTTATGGAGGTGCTCACGCATGAGAATTCGGGCCATTGTTATACGCATTCTTCGTCAATTTTTCCATGATAAACGAACTCTCATGATGATGCTGGTAGCTCCTATGCTCATTTTGTTCATGATGTCCTTAGTTTTCAATGGCAACACCTATGTGCCCAAGCTTGGCGCCGTAAATGTTCCTGCCCCGCTTATTCAGAAGCTGCAGGATTTGAACGCGGAGGTTACTGTCTACTCGGCAGAAGAAGCGCAAATAGAACTGGATCATGTCAACTTAGACGCTGTGCTAGTCATGAATGGAACTACACCGCAATTAACCCTGGAAGGCAGTGATCCAAGCAAGAACAAAGCTGTTCTCTTCCTGCTGCAAAAGTCACTGCAAAGCTCAGCCCCGACTGGCACCGCATCCGTACTTGCGCCAACGATATCGTATTTACACGGTGCCGCTGATATGGCCGCTTTTGACAATTTCGGACCGGTACTTATTGGATTTTTCGTTTTCTTTTTCGTCTTCCTATTGTCAGGTGTGTCCTTCTTGAGAGAACGTACAGGCGGGACCTTGGAACGATTGCTCGCTACACCTTTGCGTCGATGGGAGATCGTTGTGGGGTACATCCTTGGTTTTGGAATCTTCACTACCTTGCAAGCGACACTTATTGCTTGGTTTGCAACGAGCGTTCTCGGCTTGATGATGGTAGGATCCTTCTGGTATGTGCTGCTGATTACCCTGTTGCTGGCTCTGGCTGCGCTCTCCTTGGGAACCTTGATTTCTGCCTTCGCGAACAATGAGTTCCAAATGATTCAGTTCATCCCGCTCATCATTGTGCCTCAGGTCTTCTTCTCCGGTTTGTTCAGCTTGGATACAATGTCTGTCTACCTACGCTGGATTGGTCATTTGATGCCGCTGTACTATGGCGCTGACGCTCTGCGGAATATTATGATTCGCGGCGCAGGCTGGGATCGCATCTGGCTTGATGTGCTTGTACTTGCAGCCTTTACACTCGTCTTTATGATCTTGAATATTGTGGCATTAAAGAAGCATCGTAAGATATAATGGATGGATGTCTAGAACGGAGAAAGAGGTGAATGCAATGTCCGAGATCGAGCCATGGTTAACTGAACTGCTGCGTCTGAACGACGAAGAAGATAAAATGACCGATAAACAGATTAAGATTGTTCAAGCGGCTGTGGAGATTTTCTCTGAGAAAGGTTTTGCAGGCTCCTCTACAAGTGAGATTGCACAGAAAGCTGGCGTCGCTGAAGGCACGATCTTCCGTCATTACAAAACAAAAAAAGAGCTGCTCCTCTCGATCGTAGCACCGATGATGTCCAAGCTCATTGCACCATTTGCGGTTAAAGATTTTACGAAGGTTTTGGAAGCGGATTATCCCGATGTCGAGCAATTCCTACGTGCAATTATTGTGAATCGCTTAGAATTTGCGCGCAGGCACTTTCCAGTCATCAAAATCTTCATGCATGAAATCCCGTTCCACAACGAGCTTCGCGAACAATTTAAAGAAACAGTGGCCGTTCTGGTGCTGGAGAAAGCTTATAAAGCCATTCGGCATTTCCAAAAGCAGGGGCAAATCATTGAACTCCCTGCGCCAACTACAATGCGTCTGATCGTTTCCACGATAGTCGGCTTTCTCATTGCTCGTTTTCTTCTTGACCCTGATGCGGACTGGGATGAAGAGAAAGAAATTGACTATACGATTAAGTTCATTTTGTATGGTCTGTCGCCACGATAGCGTGCTGTTGCAAACAAAAAGCTGCACCCCCTCTCCTTCCGGAGAAATGGATGTGCAGCTTTTCTGTGTACAGCTAAACCGCTCGTTGCGCGGTAGTTTGGCGATCAACCATAATGAAGCGCTGCAGCAGTAAGATCGCAGCTAGACAAAGCACGCCGCCGATGATGAACGGCAGCGAATGGGCGATCGCGAACACCGCTCCGCCAAGGAGCGGGCCTGCTATGCGGCCCAGGCTGTCCATGGAGGAGCTGAGGCCTGTCGCGACGCCTTGTCCAACCTTCGTACGCTGCGTAATCAGCGACGTCACACACGGTCTGATCAGCGCGTTGCCTGCGCCGAAGACCGACAAGTAAATCGCAGCGGTTACGACGCTGCTGGAGTACAGCAGCAGGAAGAAGCCAGCTGCTGAAAGCAATAAACCGATGCCGATAACGAGCTGTTCGGCACCTTGTTTCACGAGGCGGCGTACGACGCCGCCCTGGATCAAGGCGCCGACGATGCCGCTCGCGAGGAACATCATGCCGATGTCAAACGGCGTAGCGCCGATTTTGTCCATTTGATAATACTGAAGCGTTGCTTCAAGTCCTGCCAACGTGAACGACACGAAGAATGACAATACGTACAAGTACTTAGAAGCACCATCGAAAGCAGTCCAGCGCGAAGGCGCTTTTTCTTTCGAAGATCTGCGTTTGTCCGATGTCAAGGATTCTTTAAGTATCACAGCCGCTAAGAGGAATGAAGCAAATGAAAGCGCAGCAGCTACAAAGAATGGCGTGTACGTTCCCCATTTGCTAACAATTCCGCCAAGTGCTGGTCCGAAAATAAAGCCTAGCCCAATCGACATCCCAACCATGCCCATACCTTTGGTCCGATTCTCTGCCGTTGTAATATCTGCTACATAAGCTACAGCACAAGCTGTCGCCGCGCCTGAGAATAAGCCGCCTAGAATACGGGATACATACATGATCCATAAATGATCATTGGCGAAGCCGAAAATTAAGAAACTCACACTAAAGCCCAGCAGTCCGATTAGAATTATCGGTCTACGCCCAATACGATCCGATAAGCCTCCCCAGATAGGAGACATTAAGAAGGAAGCTGCCGAGTACACCGACAAGAGTACGGCGTTATGAAACTTCGCTCCCGCTCCAGTCACGACTTCTGGCAACACTGGAATGATAATTCCGAAACCAATAAAGATCGTCATCAGCAACAACATGATGATTCCAATCTGTTTATTCATGATGCATTAAGCCTCCAAACCAATTCTTTTTCCTTATCGTACCATACCTTTTTTGGGGATGGAAATGAACATTTGAAGAACAAGTAACAAGATAAGTACAAATCCACTCGTAAGGAATGGCGCATGATATCCATATACGTCCCAAAGCTTACCCGACACAATAGGGCCTACTATCATCCCACATCCTTCAATCGTGAGGAAAAACCCCCAAACTGCCCCTCTTTTCTCAGGCGGAATGGCAGAAGCAATCAACGCATTCCAAGAAGGAATAATGAAAGCATAACCTACACCAAGCAGCGCCACTAAGATGTACAGCATGCTCATGGATTTCACGTAAGTGAAAAGAAGTAAGGCTGCTGCACTAAGTGTAAACCCGATAAGTAAAAACGGGCGAATCCCTAAGCGGTCTACCATTTTGCCCATTGGAATCAGAAATATAACGGTAACCGCACCTCCAGCGACCAAAAATAGGCTGTATTGAAAGGAAGATAGCATCAATACTTCTTTGGCATAGAGCGTAAGAATCGGCGTTAATATCCCTAGCGCAAATGTCTGAGCAAACATAGCCGGAAACATCAGAGGGCTTATCGACATCGATTTCCGAACCTCGCTTAAATAGGTAGATACTCGATGTAACCAAGTAGGCTTTTGTACGTGATGCAGCTTGAGGGCAACCTGTTCCTCCCCTAAACCACGAGCCGTGTTAGCTACCTTCTGTTTGCGTGGAAGCATGAGCGCGACCAGCACGACTACCGTCATACAGCCGATAAGCAGCTTGAATGCAAAGGCATAGTTATTTTCACCAACGAAGAAGTTAATCGCCACAGGACCAAGCCCTACCCCAGACAGCCATGCCATATAAACGACGCTCATGATCGTCGCTTTCCCCTCATCCCCTGCTACTTCAGTCGTTCCTGTAATAACACATGGCCACAATGGGGCTGTCCCAAATCCGAGTAGTGCACAACCAACGATCATCCACAGATATTGGGTTGTGATTGCCATGATAATAACGGAAAGGAAAGTCAACAACACACCTGTTAGCATAGTTACACGATATCCTAGCCGATCAATAATCCATCCCACAGGTGTACGTAATACATTATCGCCAATATATTGCGCAGCCAACGTCCATCCGATAACAAATGCAGAAGCACCGAGCGATGTAGTCATGTAAACCGGCAAAACAGTTAAAAGCAAGGCTCCCTTTACAAATTCTACGACGAACATAATAATTAACAATTCCATCACAAATGGTGAGAAAAGCCGATTATCCCGCCATTTCCGCATCCAAATCATCCGATTTCTCCTTTTATTTGCCTATTTATACTTCTCCGTGTTAGTTTGACCCCATTTTGTGCAAACTATTTTGAAAAAATTAACTTGCATCAAATCTCTAGTTTGATATACTCATTTTGTTTGTTGCAACTTTTGAACAAGCAATCCACGATAGAAGGGAAGCGATAATCAGGTGGATCATACCCGTACACCCCTGTTCTCTGCATTGCTTGCGCATGCGGAAAGAAATCCAATTCAGTTTCACATTCCTGGCCATAAAAAAGGAGTCGGCATGGACCCGGAGTTTCGTGCTTTCATAGGCGATAATGCCCTTTCCATCGACCTCATCAATATAGCACCGCTAGATGATCTTCATCAGCCGATGGGCGTTATTGAAGARGCTCAGAAGCTGGCTGCGCATGCGTTTGGCGCGGATCACACGTTCTTCTCTGTGCAAGGCACGAGCGGAGCGATTATGACAATGATTATGACCGTTTGTTCCGAAGGCGATAAAATTATCGTGCCGCGGAATGTCCATAAATCCGTACTAGCCGCAATTATTTTCGTTGGAGCTAAGCCTGTTTTCATTCAACCTGCTCGTGATAAAAATCTAGGAATTGATCACGGCATTCCGACTCGTTCTGTTCGCCGTGCACTCGAAAAGCATCCGGATGCGAAAGCCGTGCTTGTCATTAATCCTACCTATTATGGTGTATGTACGAACCTTAAGGAAATCGTAGATCTCGTACACAGCTACAATATGCCCGTACTTGTAGATGAAGCGCACGGTGTCCTTATTCATTTCCACGAGAAACTGCCGATGTCCGCTATGGATGCTGGTGCTGATATGGCGGCTACAAGTGTACATAAGCTTGGTGGTTCCATGACGCAAAGCTCCGTCCTCAATGTAAAAGGAAATCGTGTGAATCCGAAACGTATTCAGACGATCATTTCGATGCTGACTACGACGTCGACTTCGTATATTTTACTAGGTTCGTTAGATACCTCTCGCCGTCACCTTGCTCTGAACGGACGTGAAATGGCAGAACGCACGATTCAGCTTGCTCACTACGCGCGCAAGCAAATCAACGAGATTCCGAACCTCTATTGCTTCGGGGAAGAAATTCTCGGGGATGAAGCCACTTACGCTTATGATCCTACCAAAATCTGCGTACACGTTCGTAAGCTAGGTGTCACGGGCTTTGAAGTAGAGAATTGGCTGCGAGATCACTACAATATCGAAGTCGAGATGAGTGACATGTACAACATCCTCTGTCTTTTCACACCAGGAGACACACCAGAGAATGTAGACATTCTATTAAAGGCTTTGCGAGAGTTATCTCACATCAATGATGATGTTGCCGAAGTTAAAGAAGTTGTCATCAAGGTTCCTGCGATCCCACAATTGACATTGACACCACGTGATGCTTTCTATGGAGAAACGGAAATCCTTCCTTTTAAAGACTCTGCCGATCGTATCATTGCTGAATTCATCTATGTGTACCCGCCCRGCATTCCGATCTTGCTCCCTGGTGAAGTTATTACACAGGAGCTAATTGATTATATCGTTGAGCATGTAGAGGTCGGATTACCTGTTAAAGGGCCTGAAGACCGTAGTGTCCAACAGGTGAAAGTGATCGTAGAAACACAAGCCATCTTCTAAGCTCTCTACCCTGAGGGATATATTGTAAAACCGTTTACATGATGCTATGATATGGGTGATGTTTTGCGAATGAGGTGATCAAGGAATGGCTCAAAGCGCTTATATTAAATTCGTAACAGGATCCGCTGTCGCGGCACTTACCTTGGATGAAATCAAGGACAAGCTGCTGCATTATCGGGATCAACTTAGCCTGACAGCCAAACAGCTTGGTTGGGAGTATGACGAAGCCGGATTCCCTTATACGATTGAGACGAAGCCGGAAGGCGAAGGCAAATGGTTTTATTTGAAAGGCACCAACGCTTTATATCATACGATCGTGGTTGGGGTCGGTTCTGAACAAAACCAGGAGCAAGAGCGCCAGTTCGTGCAATTCGTATTACCTGACAATGCCACACATGGTGACAAGAGCAAAGGCAATGAATTCTGCAAATATTTGGGCAAACTTCTGAAAGCTGAACTTCATCTATTTAACGGTAGAATCATGTATTTCAATCCTAGAAAATGAATGAACACAAACAGAAACCCCCTAACAGATCACTCTGCTAGGGGGTTCTTATGTATAGCTCTTATTCTTCGCCTTCTTGAGCCACGATTTCATTGTAAATCGTTACTACACGTTCCCACTCTTCTTCATCTTCAATGTTAACGAGGAATGCATCTTCGTCCTCTTCTTCAACACGGAAAATCACGCCGTCTGCTTCAGGATCATTACGATCGAGTAAAACAGCATACGCTTGCTCCTGAGATTGGAAGGTATATACCATGACCATTTCATGTTCTACACCGTTCTCGTCCGTAACGATAAAAACGTCTTCCCCTTGCTCGTCGTGATCGTGGTCACAGTCCGGGCCGTGCACATGCTTCTCATCGCTCACAGGCAGAACCTCATTTCATTAAGTAATAAGTTACTTAAATATCCTAACATTTTCATATTAAGAGGTCAAACCAGATAATCCCTGCTTGCTTTACTCCGATTGAATTTGCTTTTCCGAAACGACAGAGTACTCACTGCTTCCATTTTGCTGCATAGCAAACTTAACAACATAGGTACCCGCTTCATCGAATGAAACACCATAGACAGGAACCTTCAACCAGAACGATTCTTTGGAATCGGAGATTGATTTCTCGACAGGTGTAATTACACTTTTTCCACTTGGAGAAACAATGGAAACGCGAACGGAATTAATGCCTGTTTTCAAGTTATCTACCTGTGCGAACACGATAAAATCCGCTTGTTTCCCTCGTTCAACAACGCCGAAAGGGACGATCGCCGAATCTTTACGAACTTCCGTTGTAAAGAACATATGTACATTGGGCTTGAACAAATAAGCTGTTTTACTCGAATCATCCCATCTGAGAAGGGACTGTAGAGCATCGCTCATTGCACGTAATGGAAGTACCGTCTTGCCATCCACAATAAGCGGCGGAACATCGGAATCTGCGAATTCCTTCGTTTGATTGTTTACGACTAATCTAGCGATACTATACCCTTTATAATCCCCCCATATCGAAGAGGCTACCACCGCAGCCGTACTTAAAACAAAGAACACAACCATCAACGTAAAAATGCGCTGAACTTTCATCTCTCTTTAACCTCCAACCTCGTTAGTCATCTGTCTGTCTGCATCTTTATACGCCGATGTTTAGGAAGAGTTGCGATGAATTTAACATTTTGCAATAAAATTCAGTACACGCTTAATATATGCTTCTGATTCTAGCTGAAAGGTACCGACATGCCCTGCTTTCTCTGTAATCCATAGCTCAAAATCCTCTGGATGACGCTTGTACATCTGGGAACTATTGGTATAAGGGATAGCTTGATCGTCTTTACTGTGAATGAACAAGATAGGCCTTGGCACAATCCGGTCAACGGCAGCTAATGCATCAACAGCATGTGGATTCACGCCAATCAATTTTGGCAAAATAAATAGAATCAACGGGGTAAAAGGGTAGCGTGGAAGCTTTGACCACACCGGCAAGTTTTCTTTGAGATAAGGAAGTAATTGACTAAATGCGCTGTCCGTAATGACACCTGCCACATCTTTCGCCTCCGCAGCAGCTAAGATCGACGACGTGCCTCCCATCGAAAATCCAAGTAATATTATTTCCGTTGGTTTGCTAGCATAGGTCTGTACCCAATCGATAGCGCCAAGGATGTCTTCCTTCTCTAGGAAGCCAATTGTGGTTGTTTTCCCTTCTGACCGTCCTGAATTCCGAAAATCAAACATCAGAACATGATAGCCTGCATTCACAAGTGCTTGAGCCAATGACAAGGCTGGAAGACCTTTTTCTAGACGTGTACCCGCATAACCATGTGACATGATGACTGTCTTGGTTTCAGGTAAGGACGGCGCTTTGGGCGATTCCAAGTACCAGCCATCTAACAGCACCCCCTCTGTTCGGCTTGGGAATGAGACATCCTTTCGGTGCAAGTTATAATTCTCTGGGGTATCATCCACAATCTTCCGTTTAGGATGCGTTAATTGCCACCCCACGTAGGTTGAAAGACCAACAACACCAAGCACAATCAGCAAAAGAATACTACTAACAAGTAACCCAATCATTATGAAATCAACACCTTCTATTTGTTTACTTTCACTTTACTGTTTCTTTAATTCTATATATAGTGGTTGAAAGACAGCAACCTCCCATGTTACATTAGAAAAAGATGGATTTTGTCGAAAATTGGAGGACACTGAATGAGTTTGCAAATTCAAATGTTGGGAACCGGCAGTGCCTTTTCCAAATTGTATTACAATACAAGTGCAGTAATTCGAACTACCGATGCCACTATTCTTATTGATTGTGGACCCACAGTGCCTAAATCACTTAGCGAGATTGCGATAGAGCTCGATCAAATTGATGGAATTCTTATTTCACATATTCATGCTGATCATATAGGCGGCCTTGAAGAAGTAGCCTTTCGTTTATTCTATCAATATAACCGCAAACGTGTGACTCTTTATGTTACAGAGGCATTAGCTGAAGTTCTTTGGGAAAATAGTTTGAAAGGCGGACTCTATAATCCGGAGGATGGCTTCCATCAGCTTCAGGACTATTTCGAACTGGTTTTTCTACAGGAAAGAGTACCTTATCAACTATCTCCAGAGCTAACAATTGAAATCATCCCTACCTTGCACATTGCCCAGAAACTTAACTATTCGATGTTCATTAATCACCGGACATTCTATAGTGCTGATTTGCAATTTAATAAAGACTTTCTCATCAACGAAGTTGCCCATACAAGAAATTGTCACACCATTTTTCACGATTGTCAATTAAACGGACCTGGATATGTTCACACAACATTGGAAGAACTACTTACCCTTCCAGAGGATATTCAGAAACTCATATATTTGATGCACTATGACGATCACATGACAGAATTCATTGGTCAAACAGGTCCCATGACCTTTATCCACAAACATGAAATCATCGAGATCTCCGATTGATCTTGCCGCAAACTAAAGCCTTGAGAATTCATTTTCTCAGGGCTTCTTTCGATAATTCCCCCCTTCATTTTTCATTTTTTTTTCGTGAACAGCAGGGATTTTATGACAAGCATAGAACATGTCACAAGAGTGTATGAACGGAGGAAATTTCCAATCGGGAGCTGATACGGTGAATATCAATGGGTTTTATTATGTGTATGTAATCTTGTATGGCCTATATACGATTTATCTGCATTCGGACTTGAATATCCCTTTGTTTCTTCTAGCTGTTTGTCTATTTGTCTTATCCGTTCGATTCCACTCTTCACACCCGGCTATGCCTTGGCTTCAACTACTCCTCATTGGTTCTCTTCACGCACTTGGACAATCTGCCTTATGCTATCCTTTATATTTATTAACGCTTTCACATTATTCCTTCAAGGAAGAAAATACGTGGAGAGCATGGGGATTTTCCGTAAGTGCCATGATCATTTATTTATCTACGGTTAATTTCATCACGCATTCGGCATCTAGGGAATCCATGTTTGGATCCATGAGTATCCTCGACTTTGCTGCCGTCACTTGGCTAACACGAACCATCCATCTCCGCAGTGGCAAATTGGAACGTATCCGCAATGAGCGACATTTATTAACGCAAAAAGACTCCCTAACTGGTCTCTATAATTATGAAGAATGTCATCGAAGACTCGAGCAGCAAATCAAACTTCATCAACCCCTTGTGCTGTTTCTTATCGACTGCACGGATCTGAAGGCAATGAATACCTCGGGCGGATTTCAAGCTGGTAATTTCGTACTAAAGCAAATGGCTGATCTCCTTCAAATCCTATTCAAAGAAGCACTATTTATCTCGCGATATGGCGGCGATGAATTCGCTGTCGTTATGCCGCTTAACAAAGATTTTCTGACAACAGCCTCCTATCAGCAGAAGCTTGATTCTGAACTCCCTAAGCTTACTGGGATCCAAAATACATATGGTATTGCCATCTTTCCTCAAGACKCGTTGACGAAAGATGATCTTATTTTGCACGCGGAGCATAATCTATTTATGAAGAAACGTGAATCTTGGTTAAAACGTGAAGAGCAAATGCAGCGCTCAGAGAAACTACGTGTCGTCGGTGAACTAGCTTCTGGTATGGCTCATGAGATTCGAAATCCCTTAACAACGGTTAAAGGTTTTCTGCAATTATCAAAAGCAAGCGATTACAATATTGAAAATTGGTATGGACTCATCATGGATGAGATTGATCGGATGAGTGATTTAACTGGTGAGTTCCTTCAATTCTCCAAACCACACCAAACTGTCTTTCAAACCCATTCGTTGAATGAATGCGTGCTCAAAGTTATTTCGCTCATTGAGTCCGAAGCGACCAGCTCGGGACATGAGATCCATTTTCATGAGTCAACCTATGCCGTTCACATGCTTATGGATCAAGATAAAATGATACAACTCTTATTAAACATGATGAAGAATGCTTGCGAAGCCATGGAATCAAACGGTTCAATCCACATGAAATTAAGCCGCGATCAGAAGAACGCGACTTTAGTCATTGCGGATAATGGTCCTGGCATACCGAGTGATCAACTCGACAAGATTTTCCATCCCTTCTTTACAACCAAAGAAACGGGTACAGGTTTGGGATTATCGATTTGCTATAAAATCGTACAGGATCATCAAGGTACATTAGAAGTAGAGAGTGAGCTCGGTATAGGGACACGATTTATTCTTACTTTCCCACTTGCCGTTAATATGACCAATGGGAATGACAATTCAGCTGTAAGTTAAAGAGTTTTCTTCATTCTGACATGCAAAATTCCGGCATCATAGAAAGGCTCATCGGAGATCACCGTATAGCCTAACTGACTGTAAAAGCCTTCTGCTTGACATTGCGCATCTAGAATTGCATATTTGCAACCAAGCTCGAGAGCCTGTTGTTCCATAGCATGTATGAGTAGTTTCCCAAGGGATCTTCCTCTATACTCTTTCAAGACAGCGACACGTTGCAATTTGGCTATTGCTTCTTGGAATTCATACCATCTAGAAGTCGCAATCGGAGCTTCACCATCCATGATGAGCAAATGATGGCAGGCTTCAGGAGAGTCGTCCTTTTCATCCATCTCAAGATGTGCAGGTACTTGCTGTTCATCCACAAATACGTTAAATCGTACAGCAAAACAAGCTTTCAGTTGATCCATTGTTGTAACACGAATCGTTTTCATGTGGGCATCTTCCTCTCTAAGATCGTTTCTTGATCTTATCCCATTCCGAAAAAGTTGTCCACATGAGTGATTACACATTTTACTTTCGTTCCAATAAGTAGCTGCAAGCACCAATCGCAAATCCTAACAGAGCACCAGCTGCAACTTCCCGTGGTAAATGACCTAATCGTTCCTTTAGCGCTTTCCTTCTTCTGGCGTGATAGATCCCCGGGTGTTGCTGGGCAATCCGCTCCACCTTTTCGTCTAAATCATTCACTTCTACCGCGATTTCTCCAGCGGATCTACGAATGCCCATCGCATCATACATGACGACAGCGCCGAATATGGAGCTCACCGCGAAATCTATGGCTGAGAAGCCTCTTTTCATCCCAATGTAGGTAGCGAGTGCCGTAACGCCAGAAGAATGCGAACTTGGCATACCACCAGTTTGAACCAATTGTGACCAATCCCATTTTTTACTGAACATATACGTTAATGGTAATTTGATGGCTTGAGCGGCTCCAATACCGATCACAGCTGTAGTCAATGCTCGATTCATTTCCATTCACCTCACTACTAGCATCCATCACAGGTTTAGATTCTATGCGCAAAGTTTGCTATACTAGACACATTGATTCTTATGTAAGGAGTGTGACTGATGAATATCGCTTTTTTCCTGTTACCTAAATCCGAGGTCATTACCGCGACTCCACAAGCAACCCTTCGTCAAACGTTGGAGCGCATGGAGTATCATCGATATACCGCTGTTCCGATCCTTTCTGATGATGGACATTATGTAGGAACCGTTACGGAAGGAGATTTACTTTGGTTTCTCAAGAATGCAGCGCATATCGGCTTTGAGAACGCTCATCGCCATGTACTTGAAGAGGTTCCTTTACGTGTTAAAAATAAACCCGTTCATATTCATGCCGAGATGGTTGACCTGATTGATTTGGCAAAAGCACAAAACTTCGTACCTGTCGTCGATGATTCCGACAAATTCATTGGAATTGTCAGACGTAGCGAAATTATCGAGTATTGCGCCAAACAAATGAATTTACAAGCCAACGTTGTACAGTCCTAATTTTTTTATTTTATAGGCATAGTAAAAAGGCTGAGAGACTCAGCCTTTTTTGCTTTTTTACATGGGATATTGTTACTGCACTTGTCCATTGGAAGAAGCCTTAGACGAGACAAATTCGCTCGCCCAGTCAACCATCCCATTCATTAATGTCAAAATGAGATTCACCGCATCCTTTTCCGTTAGCGAGCCATTCGATTGACTGCTGACGTACTGGGACGTTTTTTGTTCCAGTTTCACGACTAAATCTTTAATTTTCAAAAGTTCATTCGCCAAATCAGTGACTTGCTGATTATTCGAATTCCCTTGGTCTGATTTCATATTTTGACCTTGATTTTGACCTTGGTTCTGATTCTGACCCTGTGGTTGGCCTTGAGCTTGTGATTGACCTTGACCTTGACTTTGACTTTGACCTTGACCTTGGCCTTGACCCTGGGACGTATCTTGTGTCGAGTTGTTTGACGCAGCAGTTCCATCGCTAGAGGAAGCTTGCTGCTGCCCCTGGCTGTCTTGTGAGCCTTGCGCACTTGAGATCAACATTTTTTTGACTTGCTCTAATTCAATGAGTACCATATCATTTTGTTTGGTTAATTCATCCATTTGCAGCTTGAGATCCTGTGTTTTGATCATGTTGTCGAAACCCTTCCTTCCCTTATTTCACAGCACCGCATGCAATACGCTTACCCGAATTGCCAGAAGGATCTGTTTTCAAGTCATCTGCTTTCTCATGAATAACTAAACTAGTTCCGCCCGGTTTAAATAGCGAGTTAGGCTTATCCTTTTCTAAGACGACGGCTTTCGTAACACTGCTAAATCGTCCATTACCTTGTGCATCTACAATGAGATTTGGCAAATCACCGGCATGTGCACCCTTCGGATTAAGGAAGCCATGCTCCTTCATATGTGGATTGAAATGCACTCCTGCCGAATCAAACGTTGGTGCTTCACATATAGCCTTCTCATGAATGTGCAGACCATGAAGGCCAGGAGAAAGTCCGCTGACTTCTACATCGATCTGTACACCGTCTCTTACAGCGGTTAATTGCGCAGAACCTACTGATTGGTTATTAGATCCTATGAGCGCTACACGAATCGTTTCCGGCGATGTGGTGGCTTCTGATACTGAGGTACTTCGAACTGATTGGCACCCTGTCACTATCACGAGACCCAAGCTTGCTGTCATTATCATTTGAACTGTTTTCATTATGTACAATCCTCCTGTAATACTTCACATTGGTATATTCTACCCTTAGGATGCACAACTGCCCCTCACGATAACCACATAACAACTAACAAATTTTCTAATTCCTCCTTTGAAAAGGCAAAAAACCTGCAATCTTTCGATTACAGGCATCCTCTTCCATGTTCGTTTTAAATGAGATTATAAAATAGTCATGAGCTTAGCGATGATTTGTAGGTTTTCTAATTTTCGTTTGTAAAAGTGAAATTCCACCTTCGTATGCTCAACCGCGTCTTCCATCTGTAGAACCTGTTTTTGCAACTCTTTCGTGTATGGCCATAATTCCGCCTGCCGCTGCAGCTCATTCTTTCCTGTTACGAGCCCTTCACCAATGACTTCATACTCCTTCGTTAGAAGCATATGCTTTGCCCAATTCAATTCAGATACGGCATCGACATAAATGGCTTCCGCTTGTTTCAACAATTCCGGTACAAGTTGTAGCTCTAAAATAACATCCGACCGATTCATTCGGATTCCTCCTATGAGTTTTCATAGAAACTCAGCATAGTAAAACATTAAATATTGTTGCTTAGCCTCATTTATATTCATAGCAAAATAAAACATGCATACAAGCTGAAACCCTCTAAAATAGCGGGTTTTCTCCTTGTATTCGACTTATTTTGCATGACAATTCCGCTATAGAATGACAAAACTATTAAGACTACATTAAATCTGATAGATTCGCTCTCAACCTACTTGTATAACCTATTAGAAGTGCTACAATGTTACTATACGTATCAGAGGAGGTGACAAAAATGAGCCAAGAAGAAGAAGTAGTACAACAAAATGAGCAAGAAGAAAACTCTGCTGAATCCACTGAAGAAGTGGTAAGTCAAGAGGCTGAAGAAGTAATCGCTGAAGCGATTGAAGAAGCAGCTGCTGCAGAGGAAGAAGCAGAACAATCCGAAGAATAATGTAACCGTTATCATACATGATCAAATATCCCCCTCAACTTCACAGTTGGGGGTTTATTGATTTTACATACTAAAATTTTTTTTAATTTCAGCGAATAAATATTCTGAACATTCAAATAATACTGGTGTACCAATAAAAAGGAGATGATTTTGAATGGCTAACAGATCAAACACTTTAGTCGTACAAGAAGCAAAGGCAGCACTTGATCAAATGAAGTATGAAGTCGCTCAGGAAATTGGTGTCCCTCTCTCCCCATCTGGTTACAACGGTAATTTGGCAACACGTGATGCTGGCTCAATCGGTGGCAACATCACAAAAAGATTAGTGCAAATGGCTGAACAATCTTTAGGCGGCTACAAACGCTAATCCTTTGATGTAGGAGCAAGCTCAAAAAAGACTGAATCACTCGATCCTCCTTAGAGTGACTTCAGTCTTTTTTCTATTTCCTTCAAATTCCTCTGATTTCCCTTGAATTTCCTCACCAGTTTAAGCTAACATCTATAATTAATCCTCTGGTTTTAGTATGATTACCTTGCTTGGATACCCGAAAAAGGAGTGTTGAAACCATGACCACGCAATACGAAATTTTCCGCGATCCTTTCCGCATGTTAATTCTTCTGGCCACATTAGTGAGCGAAAAGCAAAACGAACCAGCCCTGCAATTTGACAAAGTACCTTTTTTCGAAAATGATACCTTTCTTATTCAGCATGACAAGTTTGTGTATAAGAAAAATCTTACAGAAATTACTTGGTTTCAATTTTTGGGAAGAGACATCGCTTGCAGTAAAGACCTCACACGTGAAGAGTATAACAAAATGTTCGTTGATTGCCTTGCGTCCTTATACCACATCACATAAAAAAAAGAAGGAGCTGATCACTTGGATCTGCTCCTTCGATTATTTCCATTACTTCTTCTTCACTTCTTCTACGAAAACGTCACTTGCGTCGCGCGTGCTTCCGAGCTCAAGAATCGTATATTTCTTCTCGCCGATCATGATCACATCTTCCACTTCAGGTAGTGGGTCGCCAAGGTACACCGTACCTAAATACACATTACTACTCTTTAAACGTAAATTCCAACGATGTTGTTGTTTCGTCATAGCTAATCCTCCCAAACTCTAATGTTCTCAAGTTACCATAAATTCACGCAAGATGAAAGCTATACTAGGAAACATCGCTGAATTATGGTACATTAATTTCACTTCCATGACCAGATCGGAGCCATTCTCCTTCATTCCTCGGTCCAAAAAGAGACGAAAGCCTTATTCCATCCTGCATAAGCTGATTTTTTTCTGGCGGAAGTAACTCCGCCCAACAATTGACAGTCTCTCGGTTTTTTGGTATATTGATACCTGTATCTATAAACGACTTGTTAGCTCAGCTGGGAGAGCACTATCTTGACAGGGTAGGGGTCAGTGGTTCGAGCCCACTACAGGTCATACCGTGAAAGCCTTGATAATCAAGGCTTTTTTCATTTATTTCCAACGCTATTTTCTTCAGTTTTGTACCTTAAATGAGCTACTGGTCATATTCTGGTCATATAGTGATTCATTATAAGGTTAACGGGATTTCATCTATAGGAAATTACCTAATCGTGCTTCCCATAAGCAACATAAAAAAAGCTGACCAGTGTGCGGTCAGCTTTTACTATATTCTACATCCTAGGCAGAAGCGAATTTATTAATGTCAGCAAATATTCTAACACGGTCGTATAGTCCGCTCCGCTTGATACTGCCTCCCCCATAGACAAGCAAAATGTTCTTGCCGTACGACTCAACCTGTTCGCTAAGCCGGTCAACCATTCCTTGACCAAAAAAAATGCGAGTTGGATTTTCAAATTCAAAATTGTTCATAGTTATATCTCCCAAAGTAGTCAATCAAAATCCAAGCAGGATAGCCCTAGCCGGAGCGGCCTCAATTCCCTTCAATTTCAGAGGAGCAAGGATGAAAAAATAGTAGCCTGCGACAACCTCTTTCAATCGCATTTTCCAGAATATGTAACGGCGCATCCAAATGAGCTCCAGTATGGTTATCGATAATAATTCTTGTTTCATAAATGGAACCCGTCTGATAGTCCTGAATGTTGCGAAGCTCCGGACGCTTTTCCGATTCATTGTTAAACACCTGCATATCCGGCTGAATGGTATCTGCTTCAGAAAAAATCATGAAAGCAAAAATTGTCGAAGCAGAAAAATGTAAAAAGAGCCTCCGAATATCATTTTTAAATACATATAATAAGGATAGTGCAGGTCGAATACAATCATTCGACCTACACTCTTTGCAGTTGAGTATAACAATTCTATTTTTTCAGACGAATCACGTTCCATGAAACTTTAGGCAGCTCAGCTGTCAACAGCCCATTGTCTAATTGCACTGTTCTGTTATTATGCGGAACTACTTGATCAGGTTTATCTTGTGAATTCACAGCTTTCAAATCTTCATTTTCCAAAACGATATGTTCGATCGCTTTATAGCCTGCAAATTCTCTAATTTCACATTCCAAAACAAGCGTGCGCTTCTCGTCACGATTAACAGCAAAGATCGTAAGCTCTTCCAGTTCCTCATTGTATACTGCTGCAGATTCAAGATAAGGCACATCCGTGAAATCTTTACTGTCATATACCGGGGACCAGACCAGTGGAAGTAGAGCCGTTCCTCTTCCATATAGCGATGCATGCATAAATGGATAAAAGATAGTCTGGCACCAGCTCGGACCGCCTGTCGTTGTCATTATAGGTGCGATCACATTAACAAGCTGAGCCAAACAAGCCATTTTTACGCGGTCTGCATGCTTCAGCAAAGTGATCAACATACACCCTACGACCAGAGCATCTTCGAAATTATACGTGTCTTCTAGTTGCGCAGGAGCAATTTGCCAAGGAGACATTTTTTTGTCGCTTTCCAAGGAGTGATACCATACGTTCCACTCGTCAAAAGAAAGATGAATTTTCTTTTTGCTGCCTTTTTTGGTTTGTACGTAATCTGCAGTGGCGATAACTGATCGGATGAATTGATCCATATCCATCGTGCGGGCAAGGTAATTGGAAATATCGTTTTGCGGATTGCCATAGTAAGTATGGAGTGAAATATAGTCTACGTGTTCGTAGGTATGCTCAAGCACTGTTGCTTCCCATTGTCCAAAAGTCGGCATTGCGCGGAAAGAACTGCCACATGCGATTAATTCAATAGAAGGGTCCACCCACTTCATCACCTTTGCTGTTTCGCATGCTATTCTTCCATACTCGTCAGCCGTCTTTTGACCGATTTGCCAAGGGCCGTCCATTTCGTTTCCGAGACACCACATTTTAATATTGTGCGGATCTTTGTATCCGTGTGATTTTCTCAAATCGCTCCAATAGGTCCCACCCGGATGATTACAGTACTCGATCAAATTACGTGCTTCATCTACACCGCGTGTCCCTAAATTTACAGCCATCATAACATCTGCATTAACTTCTCTGGCCCATTGTACAAATTCATTCGTTCCAAAACTGTTTGTTTCTATGGTCTTCCAGGCAAGCTCCAGTCTTCTTGGTCTCTGCTCTACCGGCCCTACTCCGTCTTCCCAATTATAGCCAGAAACAAAGTTGCCTCCGGGATAGCGAATGACAGGAACTTTCAACTGCTTTACAAGCTTCATCACATCTTGACGGAAGCCTTTCTCATCAGCAGTTTCATGTCCAGGCTCATATATGCCTCCATAAACAGCTCGTCCAAGC
Source organism: Paenibacillus sp. 2RAB27 (assembly GCF_052115445.1). Classification (NCBI taxonomy): domain Bacteria; kingdom Bacillati; phylum Bacillota; class Bacilli; order Caryophanales; family Paenibacillaceae; genus Paenibacillus; species Paenibacillus sp. 2RAB27. The sequence goes on along the minus strand of NZ_JBFRGR010000008.1, from coordinate 155,954 downwards.
TGTTCAATAAAAGAGCCATAAATCCGATTGTCAATATCTCCAATCTTGAAATCCTTATCTATCTTCATTTTGGCTTTTAATTGCTCCGTCACAATTCCACAACCTTTCCAACATATTGAGGTAAATGTTACAGCTGGTTCCGTATTCTTCTAGCCGCAGACTCCATACAACTGTCGTTGACTTTCATATTTCGAATGGCATCTTCCGGTTGAAAACGCAGAGGACGTTCTCCATGAATGCTGGAGGCGAAATCATCAATTTGCAGCGCATATTGATTTAGTCTCGCAGTCGTCTCTATTCTGGTTGTACCGTTAATCGGCCGTGCTGTCTGCCTCACACAAATAAGTGAATGGCACTTCTATCCGCCCCTTCGCTCCATAAATTTCTAAAGTGTTTCGAAAGGACTACCACATGCCGCATTCAAAAGTAAGAGCTAATCCATCTGCAAACTCGATCAGACCTGAAGCCATCATATCCACATAATCATGAGCAGGGGATAAAAGAGCTGCTTATGGTTCCTTGTTCAAAATCAGCCTTGCGCGCTGATTGGATAGCAACCTGCATMATACAGCGATCCTCCTCCCATCTCCCACTTAAAGCGTACGTTAGATGCGTTGTCCGCATCGTTAAAGGTAAACGTACCGTGGAGACCGCGAAGGTCGCCAATATTTCACCTTTTGCATTTTGTAAGTCATTTGAATCCAAGGCAAGATTATTCTCCTTTGCTTTTTGTAGCTGAATCTTAAGTTCTTTAAGCTTAGTTAAGGTATTCTTCTTTACCACCTCTTCTGCAGTATCTTCGTCAATCTTAATTTTCCAGAAATCTGTTTGGGTATTTATGTCGGTAATATCTTTTCGGAAAGTAACTTGTCTTTTTGAGTCTTAAAAAAAAACCATAAACTCTGCTTTCGTTATCCCTTCTCCATCGACAATAGCCAAATAGGAATCCGATGAAGCCTTTGATATTTTATAATAAAAAAAGGTACTGTCATAGCTACAATGACGCTCGCAACCAAGATTGCAAAACCTACTCTTTTCTTCAAGACAGTTCACCTCTTTTTCTATGACAGGATCAGGAATTTACAATAGGCCTGCGGTAAAAAGTAAGCTAGATAACACCATAATAGTCAGCATCAAGTAAATAACGACTTTAAACCATCGTTTTTTGGAAAGCACCACGATTCACTTCTTTTTCCACTGCTCTCGTAAAATAAATTTGGAGGAAGGCGCCGTGCGATGGCCGCCTTCCTCCAAACCAATTACTTATTTACTGCGAAATAATATTATGTGCTACAGCAGCAAGATCGATAATATCAATGACACCATCATTATTGATATCCGCACTTGCCAACCAGTTCGCATCAGTTGCGATTTCACCATAGTGACTTGCAACAATGGCGAGGTCTCCGATGCTGAATTTATTGTCGCCGTTCAGATCGCCTGGAAGCGCTACGTGAATCGAAGCAAGGAATGTCTGAATTGCCGTATTCAGATCAATTGCCGCTTGACTTACTTGAGCCGGTGTGGCTGTAGCGTTATTGACTACAGCTTGCGCCGTCGCGATCGCCGTTTGTAAAGCCGCTTTCGATCCGGCTGGATATTGACCCGGATAGCTTCCTTCCACAGCCGTGTCGTACTTGGCTTGTGCAGATGCGATCAGCGTCGTCAAAGTCGCTTTATCAACGACTGTAATTTGAGCGCTGCTGGTTGCGCCTTGCACTTGTTTCTCTACGCCATGGCTGTCGGAGACAACCACGCCCGACAAGGAGACTGTGCTGCTCGTAGACTGCGCAGTGGGATTTGCCAAGAAACTCAGCTTCAAGATCGCTCCACTATTGCTGCTGTTAATGGCATGAGTTGCCCCTTTACTCGCCGAGAGGATACGGATGTGCCCCGGTGTTCCAGTTTGGCTCACAAAAATGCCATCGATCAGCGAAGTAACCGCACTTAGCTGTAATTGTGTCGGATCATAATTAACGATCAAATCTTCGGCATAAATGCCACCAACTAAGATCGGATCCGGGTTGCTTAATCCATAGGTCATATCAAACGATTGGCCTGGATAAACGACTTGATGAGTATCATCAGGTCCAATTAAGTTGGATGTGATGACATCCAATAGATTTACAATAATATTGGCCACGGCTTTGATCGACGTACCGTCAACCGTACCATTTACACTAATTGTTCCCGCACTTGCATAGCTTGCTGGATCAATCGCATCCCATGTGACTTGGAGAGATGCTGTTGTCGAGTCATTATAAGTTACGGTTACAGATGACGGTAATACCGGGGCAGTTCCCGCTGTTGTTGATACACTTACAGGGCTAATGCTTGTAATAAACGGTTGAACGGCTATAACGGATACGTTCGCTACTGCTTTCACCGTCGTGCCTGCAACCGTACCATTTACACTAAATGTTCCAACAGCAGCATATTTCGCAGGATCAATCTCATCCCATGTAACATTCAACGATGCAATCGTCGAGTCATTATATGTTGCTGTTACGACGGATGGAAGTACTGGAGCTGTGCCCGGATTAGTCGTTACGTTAACTGGCGCAATGCTAGCAACTGCTCTAGCTGTTACCGTTAAAGTCAATTTGGCTGCTATTGTGGTCCCGGCAACGGCCCCATCAATTGTAACCGTTCCTGGAGTCGCATACTGTGCCGGAGTTATATTCCATACGACGTCCACCGAAGCATTCGAACCGTTATCGTAGACCACATTCACTTTTGGCGGCAATACAGGCGCTACCCCAGCGATTGTTGAAGCAATTGCATTTGTAATCGATGTAATAGGCCCTGGGATAACTGTAACATTGACTTTGGCTAATACTGAGGTACCAGGTACCGTACCCCGAATAGTGAATGTTCCGGCTTGGTTTAACAAATTAGGATCATAGGTTTCCCAAGTCACTGGCACGTTGATATTATCAATCGAGCCGTCGTTATAATAAGCTTCGATTACCGATGGCAGGATAGGTGTTTGACCAACTAAAGTAGTGACATTTTCATCTGGTATGCTATTAATCGTCACTTCATTCGTTACCCTCACGAATACAGTTGCTTCAGCTTCGATATTCGTTCCGTCAACAACACCTTTTACTGTAAAGCTGCCAGGTGTCACCACTTGCGCAGGTGTCACTTGATCCCATATTACACTTGCAGTCACCGTTGAACCATCMTCGAAATTCTTGGTTACTTTAGGCGGGAGAACTGGCAGAACATCGTGCAGTGTGCTTACCTTCACCGGTTTTACGCTAATTGTCGGCGTAGCGTAAACCTTCCATTGCAAGATTCCAGTCCATTGTGTGCCTCTGGTTATAGTCATCCGTAATTTAGTCGTCGTGATTGGTGAGAATGTTGTTGTATTATACTTATTGAGCGCTACCCCGTTACCGACGGCCTTCGGAACATCCACATAAGCGGTGCCGTTCCAATACTCAAGCTTACTTGCCGTAGGCGCCAAGATTCCGCCGTTATCCGTCCACCAATATACGTCGGATTTGTTAATATTCACAGGAGTTCCCCAAGTGTACTCCACCCATTGCGTCTTGGGGGAACTATTCCAGTTACCATATGCCCCGCTGCCCTTACTTGTTGAACTGGCAGGATCACTGCGACCATCGTTAATGGCATTCAGATTTTCAAAAGATGATACAAAGGAAGTGCTAGGTGTTGCTTGTAAAGCTAAGTTAACAGAGTTAGGAAGAGCGTCTACAGTAACTGTGACATCAACAGATGTGGTCAATTCACCATCCGTGACATTGATAGTCAGCACGTAGTTTCCTGGTCTGTTAAATGAAGCTAACGTATTACCGGATGCATCTTTCGTAAAAGATACCTGGCCGCCCGCGACTCCGCTTTTCATCACCCAACTACTTTCAATCGTGGCGGAAGGTAATCCATCGTCCGTAATATTCGTAATCAGCTTCGCCTTTAAAGGAATTTTCGCCGTAGCATCTTGTTGAGCAATAACTACAGGAGGTGTATTGACAGCTTCCGGAGCAATCACGCCTGTATTGAAGACTTGGAATTCCTTAACGCCAACACTAGCTCCTGGTTTTGGAGTCATCAATACCCTTATTTTCTGTGCAGTAATCGTTGGGAATTGAACATGATTGTAGTTGGCTACGAGCTGTGATTTATATTGCTTAGGAATAACCGTCCACGACGATGTTGCGTCGTTATAGTACTGGACCACATACATGGATGGCTCCCTGTAAAACACATCCGGTTTATCGTTATAGAAATATAGTTTGATATCGTCAAATGTTTTCGGTGATCCGAAGTCTGCCTGCAGCCATTCCTGCGCATTGGTCGACCCTTTTGTTCCCCAAATCGGAGGATTCGCAGTAAAAGAACCCGAAGTGAAGAAGTTACCGCTGATCGTAAATCCAGATTTCGTATTTGCCGCAGATGTTAGAGAATTTGTATACGAAGCTGTCATCGTTGTCGTTGGATCCAAAGACAGGTTTGCAGCGCCGCCAGATTCCGGCGACAAATCCACACCAGCTTTCTGGAATAAATCTGCAGCTCTGTTGTAGGTGTTCAAATCTACTTCGGCAGAGGACTTCATTTGGGTATTGCTGTTCTGTACTTCTACATTTGCGCTGCTTGTATCCAAAACCGTAACAGCTCCAGTAGTCGGATTCCATTCCAAATGAGCCAGCTTATCCGTTCTAAGCACTAATTGTCCGTTCACATACATTGAATAACCTTCTTGCACATTTGGATAAAAAGTTTTGCCGTCTCCTGGTTTATCCCAGATAATGGTGACATCACTACCATGATAACGCATGTTGTTTACGGTAAAGTGATCCCATCCGATGTCAATCGGCGATAATTCTACTGTAGAATCCGTTCGCGGTACAAGCCCCATAATATCCTCGATAACCGAGTAATTGTAGTTACCCAGAATATTATGATGAATTCCGGATCTTCCGTCGATTCGTTGAGTCGTCGGATTCCAGTTGAACCAATATTCATTATTGTCCAAATAATTGATATTACCTTGGTAGGCTGTCGACCATCCAAGCCAATACATCAATTTCTTATACATATCGGCAGTAATGTAAGGTTGGTTCGGATATTTTCTTAGCACTTCTGTGAAAAGGCGAATGTTGCCTGATGCGTTTAGGTTAGCAAAATTGTTAGTTCCCCCTACACCTTGCGCTACGGATATCGCCTTATCCTTCTGATTGGCGGTATAGAACGGGAATACCGGGAATTCCGTCTTATCCCCCCAGTATCTGAGAGATTCTAAGTATTTGGGATCATCCTTAGGAACAAGGCCATCAATTTGGAAGGCGTAGTAATTATTAGCCTCTTTCCAAGGAATAAACGTGTTCGTTAGTAAATCTTTCTGCAAGAACATTTTCGATGACTCATCCCACATAACGGATAAAAATGAATTTTTGAGATAATCGGCAAAAGCAAACATTTCTGTAGCCTTGGCTGTATTACCGGCTAATTGGTATGCCTTCGCCGAGGCCATAGCGTTTCCGTAAACGAATGCGCTTTCAGTCCGATCCTGATTGATGTTTCCTCTTTTCTCATAATAGTGGAACGCGTTTCCGTCCCCATCATTACCAGTCAATGAACCCCAATCATAGTTAATAACCCCATCCTTATTCGTATCAAATCGAGCGAGCTGACCTTTCGCGTCTTTTTCCGCATATCGCGCAAGATTATTTAAGATTTTAGGCTGGCCACCGTGGACTTCATAGGTTTGAAAAGCGGAGTCCCCAATGTACTGTGAATAGCTGTTATTCCAGTTGGATGGTTTTCCTGGATTATCTGTAAACAGACTGTCCCTGGAAACTTCCCCCGCTGAAACCCAATCTCCATAAGAGTATATGGGATTTCTTAAATATTTAAGATCCTGCATATGCATCGGTTGCGTTAATACAATCGCATTATTGTACCCGAGTGCACCTTCTACGGAGATGGGGAATTGGTAGTCGTTTCCTGGGATATTCGCATCAAGAAAGTTAAATCTGCTTAACCACCATCTGTAGTAAATAATCTTTTTAATATTTTCGTCGGCAACATCCATGTAAGGAACATTGTCTGCCCACCATTTGTTATATTCGCGAAGCTGGGTTATATACGCCGTATTCGCATCGTACGCTCTAAACCGATTGTAATCCGTCGTCGACTCAGGTATTTCAGTTGTAATAAAGCCCATTTGGAATTTCAACGAAATTTTTTCATTTGGGGCTAATGTTATACTCCTTGTTAAAATGCCGTTGCTCGCAGTCATCCCCGTACCACTGAGTCTTGGGTACACTTTCGTTAAATTGTTTCGCACGTTGAATGTACCTGTCAACTCCGTTCCATCCGCCGATGCCGTCGTGGCAAAAGGTGAATCGGCCGTCAACGTAAATGTTTTAGATGATGTCGTCGTATTAGTAATTATGATGTTATCGACAGCGACGTTGTTATCTGTAATAAATTTGGTTTCTTCCAGCGTGTAACCTGTCGCATTATAGAAAGCTGACCAGTAACTTGGCGTTTGCAATCTTTTAGATGAATCTTGGGTAAAAGTGACTCCAGGGATTTGAATCGAGTAGCCTTTTTGATTCAACAAATCAAAATAAGCGATATTATTGCCAAATCCAATGACAGTGGCGCTATTTGTATACGCATACAAGGCTTTACCACGTGTCATCAAATAGGTGCCTGTCGGGTCATTCCCCTTCCGAGCGAGCAAGCTGTCCATCCAGAAGGAAGTTCCTCCTGCTGCCAGATCCGCTTGGTACATATCCATCATCATACTTCGACTTGCATTATATGGAGCTGGTTCAGTTGGAACTACTTGCGTACCCGTTGGATTCGTAAAAACGGGCATCCCGGCATCATTATTGTTCACAAAGCCAGGATCTACGGCAAAAACAGATGAACTATAACCTGTCATTAATGACAGGACAATCGCAGTTCCCAAAATATTCCTACCAATTGTTTTTTTAAACTTTCTCATTTGCTACCTCCTATTGAATATTAAATGGCAATACCCATCCTCGCAAATAAGTTTGGGGGAAGGCGCTGCCGATAGCCGCCTTCCTCTAAACCTTGAACATCTTTACTGTGTAATAATTTTGTGCGCTACAGCTGCAAGATCGATAATATCAATCACACCATCATGATTAATATCCGCACTTGCCATCCAGTTCGCATCGCTTGCAGTTTCGCCGTAGTGACTAGCAACAATGGCGAGGTCTCCGATGCTGAATTTGCCATCTCCGTTAACATCTCCTGGAAGGGCTACGTTAATCGAAGCAAGGAACGCCTGAATCGAAGCATTCAAATCAGTTGCCGCTTGAGTGACTTGCTCTGGTGTGGCTACTGCATTATTAACTACAATTTGCGCATTAGTAATCGCCGCTTGTAAAGTTGCTATCGATCCGGCTGGATATTGTCCCGGATAGCTTCCTTCCACAGCCGCATTGAGCTTCGCTTGTGCAGTTGCGATCAGTGTTGTCAATGCTGTTTTATCTACAACTGTGATTTGAACACTGCTGGTTGCGCCCTGAACCTGCGTCTCAACACCATGACTATCGGAGACGACCACACCCGACAAGGAAACCGTGCTGCTAGCGGACTGATCAGCAGGATTTGCCAAGAAGCTCAGCTTCAAGATCGCTCCACTGTTGCTGGCGTTAATGGCATGTGCTGCGCCTTCGCTCGCCGACACGATTCGAATATGCCCCGGTGTTCCCGACTGAGTCACAAATATGCCATCGATTACTGAGGTTACTGCGCTTAGATGCAATTTCGTCGAATCATAATTGACTGTCAACTCTTCAGCATAAATGCCTCCGTTGACGCTCGAACCCAAGCCGCTTAATCCATAAGTCAGATCAAACGATTGACCCGAGTAAACTGCACTGGTTACTGTTAACGTTGCTGTAGGAACTGCTGCAACGGTTTTAGCCGGAACAAAGACTGGAAGACTGCCAGTAACTGCCTTGGTGTTGTCTGATGTCCGTGTCACTTCCAGGACAAGATGAACTGTTGTCTCTACGCTTGGCGGAAAGATGGTTCCATCCGTTTGAATGACTGACGTAGCATCCGAACTCTTAACGGCTACAGTGTATCCGTCCGGTACGGATGGAAGAGTCAGACTTGTCGCATCTTTCGCTGGTGCAGCTAAGCTTGTGATTCCCGCAGCAATGTCAGCTGCTGTCGGCTGAGCGACTTGGATCGTATAAGCGGCCTGTGTAGTTCCGTCTTCTGCCGTTACTACGAGCTTATCTCCGCTGACCAGTACGCCGGGACTCTTAACTGAACCATTTACATCAGTAACCGAATAGCTTTGTGTCGATTCATCTGTGGAAGTGACTTGTGTGATGACTTGATCTGACGTTGTTCCACCTGTGACGTTCAACGCTTTGTTAAGCGCATCAATCGATATCAAATTCGGGTGACTGACGGCCATTTGGATGCTTGTGTTCGTTGACAAAGGTATGGAAATGGCCCCGATCGTTATCTGCAGCGTTCCAGTCACACCAGAACCATCACTAGCCGTTGCAGTCACTGTGACCGTTCCAACACCAGTCGCTGTCAGTAAACCATTGGCATCGATTGTTGCCGAACCTGTTCCATTTTGTATCAGCCAAGTGACTGCTGAATTGCTTGCACCAACAGGCAGGACAGCTGCACTCATTTGAAGTGTTCCACCATTTACGACAGTTGTCGTATTACCTGCACCGGTCACGATAATACCTGTTACCGGCACCCCTTGCACAACTTCCCATTCCCATAAGCCAACACCATTACCATCCCGGACTTTCTTTGTCATCGTAACACGCAGAGATTTAACCTCCAGAACCGGGTCAAATCCAAATATATTTGACGATCCTACCGGAGTAGTAAGAGCTACGATACCTGTGGTAACGGTCCCTGCCGTTACCCATTCATTCGTTATGCTATTCTTCGGGATGTATTGATATGTGTACTTTGTAGGAGCTAATATGCCGCCATTATCAGTCCACTGCATCAGATTTGAGCTTTGGATTGTTGCGCCCTGCGGCCAATCATATTGCACCCATTCCTCAGAGCTTGTATTGCCCCACGAACCCCAATGCGGATTAGTTGTGGCAGTTTTTAACCCGTCATTAAGCGCTGGTAGACTCTCCCAAGATGAAGTGAAGCTGGCTGAGGCACTGGCTACAAACGCCATATTCTTATCTTTCGGACTCAGCAACCGCAGATCTCTCAGCAGATTTGCAATTGCCTGAGCAACTTCCTCTTCTGTAGYATCCTTTTTACTCATCACAGCGGAAGCGGCCGCCTTCGCAGCAGCAATCGGCGCAAGACCTTGATCAATGAAGTTCGCAGCTTTTAATGAATTTGCAAAGTTAATAACCTGTACCAGCTGCGACTTATCTATCCCTCCTGTAAATCCATTTACCTTCCATTCCAGAATACCGATCCCAACGGTGACAGGTTTCATGTCAAGCCGAGCGCCTGTAATATATGCTGTCTCAAAGGTGGTAGTGTTGAATTTATTCAATGCATTCCCAAGTCCTACTACTCCTCTTGGTGTATACCAATTTCCATCCACATCACGAAGCTGAAGCTTCATATCCGTGGGTTGGAAATTCCCGCCACCGTCTTTGAAGACATATACATCCATCGAAGAGGCAAGGAATGGCTCATCCCATTGATACATTACCCATGCTGGTTCACCTTCTTTTCCCCAGTTGTGCCATGCACTGTTAGCGGCACCTTTAGATGCTGAGAAATCCGATGAACTTTTTGGAGTGTTACCGTTATTCATCGCTTCAGGATATCCGTCACTTCCAGAGAAACTGGCAGAAGGCTTTGCAGTCAGCGCGTTGTTTTGAGGTTGTGCTTTTACAACATATACAGTGACATGTACTTTCAATTCGCTGTCTACGATATTACCMTCGACTACGAATTCACCTGCTTGTGCATAGCTGGCTGGATTAACCTCATTCCACTGGATCACACTTTGCCTATATCCGTCGTTATTCAGAATATCCATCTGTTGTGGAAGTATAGGGACCGTGTTAATTTGTGTCACAACGCTGATTGCCTTGTATGAGCCATCGGTGTCTTTTGAGATATTAATCGTTACATCCTTGCTGGACATCTTGCCTTCATCAACCGCTGTAAAGGTAAACACATAGGTGCCTGCCTTGCTTATGTGGGCATATGCATTTGCTTTATCGCCATTGACAAAAGTAACATCCGCTGCGCCAACCGGCTTTTGCTTAACTGTCCATCCATACGTCCACACGGGTTCAAATACCGAGCTGTACACTGGATCCGGGGTCGCATTGCCGGATAATACGAGAATACTGCTATTCGAAGCATCCTGTACCCCAGTCACTACGCCAATTACTGGAGGCTGTTTTTCCGGCGGAGCGGCCAACTCGAAGGTCAGTTCGTTAGAAACGCTCTCTTGCCCGTCATTTGCAGTGAGTCTGACCGTATATGAGCCTCCTTTGGTACCGTTTGCCTCTGTGGCTACTGACTTAGGATTTTTAAAGATCAGATTGCCACCTTCCGGAGTGCTGACAACTTCCCATTGGTAGGTCATCGCGCCATTCGGTGCACCGTCATCGGTCACAATTCCGTTCATCACAAACGGAATCATCGCCTGTGGATTTTGCGTCTCCAACTTTGCAGTAACCTGCGGGGCTTGATTTACACCCGTATCTGTCTTTTCAATGGTCAATTCAGCAGTTAGCGCACTGCTCACTTGGATCATAGCAGTACCTTTATTGTTCTGTACAAAGAACTGTCCGGCATCTTTATCATCTAGCTTAATTGTATAATAGCCATTCTCTACTCCTGCCCCATCGAAAGTAATCTTTGAAGCGTGCTTACTTTTAGCAAGATTCGAGATTTGCAATTTAAATGCCTTGCCGTCTTTTTGAATCTCCGCACTTTCAATTTTATCACTTTCCGAGACTAGGTATATTTTTTCATTTATTAGGTTGATACGCTTGCCAAAACCGTCCTTTGGTGTGACATGGTAAGTGCCGCCTTCGTCAGTGACCGAAGCTCCATACCCGAAAAGACCAAATATCGGATCGGTGACGATATCAGAACTGATACGCAATAGTGAGCCATAAAGTCCTTCCTCTGATTCGCCAGAAAAGTCCTGCCAGCCGTTGTTCATAACGCGAGTACCACCATCGTTCACGTTCTTGGTACCAGTTCCTCCCTTCTGGGCATTATATCTCCAAGCGATGCCGCCCACAGACTGTGCCGAAATCTGCCCCATATTGACGGCGTTGAAGTTTGAAATCTTCGCCGCATAGTTGCGCTGTTGTGCGATAGCAGCCTGTTCCCCGGATTTCCCGTTATCCTGATAGCGGAGCCAGTCATCCATGATAGATCCCGCTAAAGAAGCAGTATATTGGAAATTCCACCAGCCTTCGCCAGCGCGGAATACTGGTACGGAATAATAGTACCAGTTAGGCTGAATGCCTCGCATTGCACGAGTCTTCAAGTCATCCAATTCCATGCTTTTCAAGGCTGCTGCCGCCCGCGCGTCTCCAGGGTAGTATGTGCGCAACGCCTTGGCTGCAGAATAGGCCCCTTCTTCGCCAGTATTGTCATATTCAAATTCTGACCCGTAAGGATAAGCGGCGTTTGTAATGTTCCGTCCTTTGGTTTGTGCGAACTTCACTTTCAGATTCGCATATTCAGTCATCATTCCCTCTTCTTTAAGTGCCTCAATCATATCTGGTACCTGCTGTTCACCATAGAATCCAGTTGCTCCGCTTGAGACACGGTTAAAGTATATGCCGTAGGCCTTTTCCAGATAGTATTGTGGCGTTTCACGATACTCTAACAAATTGGGATATGCCTTTTGTATCCGATACATGTTGAAATAGCCAGTGGATTCCATCATTTCAGAAAACGTCCGTACATAGGGTTTTTCTACATTTGTGTAAACACCTGAATCTTTGAGGTAGTTCGCAACCGTAAAAGTATTCTGCGTATTTTTCATATAATCTTGCCACATAAAGTCGATCAGGTAGTTTTCAATTGATCTAATTTCAGTAGGACTTGGATCGAGATAATTCTTCATGGTCATGAAGTTGATGTTATCGTGGCTCCAGTCATCTCCCCAATGGCTGGTCGTCATGTCAATGCCGGTTGTAAGATACCAGTCACGATAGATTCCGAAGGTAGGACTATTCGGGTCCTTATCCTGCGTTTTGTTTACCATAAATTCGGAGTGAGCTTGCGATGTTTTATCAAGCTCAGCAAGAATATTGAATTCAAACTGAGTAAACTTATTCACTTGTTCAGTATCGGCCTTCAGCTTATAATCCACACGAACGCTGTTATTGCCGATATTGCCAAAATTGAGCGAATAGAGATGATGCTGTTCACCGTTTATAATCTTGGTTTCCACAAACTGTACGGATTCTGTATATCCCGGGTTCCCATCAGGAAGTCCGCGTCCGGCGCGGGAATTGTTGACCATAGCGCTTCTGGTCTGGCCGGACTTGATAACCGGGATATGTGCTGCATCAAATGGATCATTCTCGATTACAGACTGAATATCTACTGACTGTACGTCGATGAGTCTGTCGTCGTAATGCAGATCCAGCATGACGGGCATATTGATCGCAGCTTGGAAGCCGGGCAACGCAACTGCATCAATCATACCTGATTTGTACAGGGTAGAGCGAAGGTTAGCCTCACGGTCTTCCATAGAAGTAGAAGCATTATTTGGACTTTGGGCATTTACTTGCGGACTGTTGTCGCCTGCGCGTACCGCTGAAAATTTAAACTTATATGTTTTTTGCTCATCTGGCGCCAATACCAGGCTGGTGGCATCTTTAAAATATCCTCGACCGGTTTTCTGTATATCTTTGGAATGGATATATAGAACATTCAGCCCCGGAAACCAGCCGCCGCTGTCACCGACCCAGTTTGAGTAAGTAGTTCCGTTGCGCAGTTCACCCGTGTCACCCAACCAATAATCAACATATTCAATGCGTGCGCCACTCTCCGGCACTGGGGCAAACATCATAAAATTCCCTTCGCCGCTCGTGCGGATGGCATAGGAATACCCGCTGTCGGCACCGGCAAAATTATGTACAGTAACTCGGTTGTCATAGGTATCTGATGTAGATAAATATTTGTTATTCCAAGGCATCGGCAGGCCGATATCACCGAATTCAATATATTTACTGCTTTTGTTTTTTACCGTGATTTCCCATTGCATCGAACCATCTTCGGTATCCGTATTAAATACAGACTTCACGTCAAAGCCTTTCATCACCCGAGCAGCTGCGGATTCAAGATTCTGTCCGATAAAGTTGACTTCCACTTTCTTGCCGTCTGGTGAAGCCGTCTTCGAAAAATATTGGTTAGTAGGATTGATGGTAGTAAACTTTGTTGACCCACCAGCCGCCAATGTTTTGTTTGTATCAACTTCTACAAAACCAGTCCTATCGTCAGGGAATTGTTTACTGTCACCGGTGCGGTAAGAAAAAAGCATTTCGCCCATCCATTGGTGCTGGACGTCGTTCTGTGGTGATGTATTGTTGGGCAAAACAAAATTGATAGGATTGCCTTTTTTGTTTGCAGGGTTATTTTTGATTAATAGTTCTTCAATCTGCCCTAAATCACCGATCTTGGCAGAAAGGCTAGCATTGGAGATACCAGCCGTTGCTGCGGCTACCGAAGGCACCGCGTTAATCCCCAAGGGCAGCGCCCCGGAAAACACCAGCAACGCGGAAGCCAGTGAGACCAAACTTTTTGTAATCGTTTTCATATTTACCTCCTGTTTTTGGAAATCAATCAAATGCATTCCCAAGGTAATACCCTCTACGAAATACCTTTGACCAATTAGATGGAGGATGACGCCATCTAATTGACCTGCTTTGCAAGCCAATTCAACCTCATCAAGTAGTTCCCCAAAGTTAACGCTAATATTTCTACTTCGATTACATCTTGGGAAGCATTAAACTAGTCTGCCACCGTCTGGGTCACATTCCTACCTCCGAAAATAGTCTCCTAAGCAACAATTATCCGGAACTCATCCACCTCCTTTGTGAATTTTCGAGAAAAATTGTGAACAGCAAAACAAACCCTGTACTTCAAACGTGCTTGCGCCATTCCACGGTACGGAGTCCCTTATGATGTTGTTATTTTTCGCGTATCCAAACCGTCATTTCGCCCGGTTTCCGATTCCCCAAGTATGCGTAGGGAACGGCTGAGATTTTGACGCTCTTTTCCTCCCTTATGACAGGTCTATACAGCTCATCTTTCCAGGATATATCAGAACGTAGCCCMTCTCCGGACAACACAACGATACCGTCTAGGATATCTTCCCTGTACGTCGCTACGAATTCAGAATCTACGGGAAGACAAATATCCGTAAGTTCTGAGCCATTATCCACTCCCTCCAAGCAATAAACTAGCGGGCCATTTTGCAAAGCGATTTTTCCAGCATTTTCGTGCACCTTAGGATTCGACACTATGCGTTCGACGACCATCGCAAAATGCGTGACTTCAATAAACAGGAGGTCGGACTAACCTTTTATCCCGGTCATTGTGATTCCTTCTACAAAATATTTTTGACCAATTAAGTAGAAAATGACGCCCGGAATAAAGGACAGGCAAGTGGCTGCCATCGTCGATGCCCAATCTGTCTTTAACTGGCCTCTAAAATTGGTAAGCCCCAACGCAATGGTGTATTTATTGCTTGAATTAATATAAACTAACTGCTGTAGCAAATCATTCCATAGACCAATAAAGATAAATAATGCTACGACGATCATGGCGGGCTTGATTGCCGGTATAATAATATGGAACAAGATGCGGAAGTATCCGGCGCCATCGATCGTTGCAGCTTGGTCTAGTTCCCTCGGTATGCTAACGATAAACTGTCGGATCAAAAAGATATTAAAAGCACCGCCTCCGCAGAAATAAGGCAGAATTATAGGCAGATAACTGTCACGGATTCCCAGACCCTGGGTCCACGCAATGTACAGAGGAATGAGTGTAACCATGGTGGGCAAAAGCATAGAACCAATGACCAAAGTCCAGATGAACTTTTTGCCCCTAAACCTTAATCTTGCAAAAGCATATCCGCATAAGGTGGCCGTAAACGTTCCTGCCAAACAGGAAGGGACGATAATAATCATTGTATTCCATAGATACTTCCAGTACTTGAATATGCCTAGTGTTTTTTCATAGTTGGAAAACAGCCATTTGCTGGGTAATAGAGATGGCGGATATCTGTAGATCTCGGCATTCGTCATTAAAGACGTACGGAAAATCCACCATATTGGAAATAATACGATTATGGCAAAGAAAATGACGACGATAAGCGTAATCAAGTTCAACACTCGTTCATTACGTTTCTTACTCTTTATTCTACCGTATGCCGTTTCACTCATTTTTCGTCCCCCCCTTCTTGGAAGATCCACCGATTCGACGTTTTGAATAAAATAGTAGTAAAGATAGCAATAATGATGAAAATAATAAAGGTCGTCGCACCTGCATAGCCCAGCCTGTTATTTACAAAAGCCTGATCATACATCAGATAAGTCATGAATCGGGAAGCATTGCCAGGTCCGCCATTGGTCAGAACAAGGGATGGCGTAACCACCTGGAAATTGGCGATAAGGCTTAACAACAAGTTGTAAAAGATGATCGGTGAGATGCTGGGCACGGTGACGTGCCAGAAGCGTTTCCATCCATTCGCGCCATCTATTTCAGCCGCTTCATAATAGATACTCGGAACATTCTGCAGCCCAGCCAAAAAGATAACGATCAAGTTGCCTGACAGCCAGACTGCAATCAAAGAAAGGGAAGGAACAATATAATCTGAATCCGCAATAAAGAGAATTTTCTTCAATCCAATTTCAGAGAGAAGATAGTTGAAAAATCCAAAATTAGCCTCATAAAGCCAGGACCATCCTACATATATGGCGACAGACGGCAAAACAAACGGTACATAAAATACAGCTCTGAAAAAGCCCCTTGCTGGAATTTTACGGTTTAACAGTAAAGCGATAAAAAGTGAATAAATCATGCTGCCAATTACGGACAAAAAGGAGAAATAGAGCGTCGCTAAAATCGAATCTTTAATATAAGGATCGGTAGTAAATAGTTTGATATAATTATCAAATCCAATAAATTCAGGTTTTGTTAAACCTGACCAATTCGTCATACTGATGCCCAGCACCCCTAAAAGGGGTAGATAAGTAAGAAAAATCAGTCCGAGGAAAGCTGGAATTAAGCATATATAAGCAACACGTTGCTCACTACGGTAGCGCCGTTTCGGCAGTTTTTTTATATTTTCCATACCTCACCTCAATTTTGAAGGATGACCGACATTTACTTGGCCTTGGCGGTCATCCTTCCTTTCCGTTTTATTCGTCTATAATTATTTGCCTTTATTGGCTGCCTTCAACTTATCAAGATTTTTGGTAATGGCATCCTTCGCAGTCGTCTTTCCGGTCCATACATCCCCTAGAGTCGATCCGACCAAATTGTTAAATTCCGTCGTATTATTCGTATAGAACCAAGAAGCAGGTCTCGCAGCGGAGGATTGTGCATAATCGACTACCGCAGACTTATATTGGGCATATGGAGGGAAGTTCGGATTGTCGACCCATTTGTGGGTTAAAGTTTCATCCTTATACCATTTCTCCAAAGTAGGCATCCAGATCCCCTCTGAAATGAGTCCCCAGTTGTTTTCTTCGGAAGTGTACCATTTGAGGAATTCCATAGCTTCGGCCGGGTGCTTAGTCTGGGAGAATACGACATTGGCGCCGCCCGTGTTGAGCGTGGTCTTTTCCTTCATGTAAGGCAATACGGCCACGCCGTAATTCAGTCCTTCTTTTTTGGCTGTATTCAAGCTGGTTCCTACATTCCACGCACCGTTTGTGGCCATTGCAACCGTTCCTGCAATAATGGTGCGTTGAATGCCATCATCAGTCTGCCCAACGGACAATGGAGCAACATGATCTTTCAAGTACAGATCCGCAACTTTCTGGATCGCTTCGATACTAGCGTCTTCCCCGATTCTCACCTCTGTCCCGTCCTTGTTGTAGTAGCCGCCGCCATTGCTAATCGCCCAGGTTTCCAACTGCCACGCCAGGTTTTCGATTGATGCACCAAACTGTACAATGCCCTGTGGATCAAATCCATCCTCGCCAGGATGCTTGCCTTTCTTGTCAACCGTCAGCTTCTTGGCTGTTTCTACGAATTGGTCCCATGTCCATGCTTTGTCCAAAGAGGATGGAGGATAGGACACCTTCGCTTTGTCAAACATGTCTTTGTTGTAATAAAGGAGGAGGATTTCATTGGCAGCAGCATATGCTACGGTTTTGCCTTTATATTTGTAGGCCAGGCTGTCCAGCGGTTTGCTGCCTGTTCCTTCATACATGGCACTTACATCATTCAGCATGCCTTGGGAAGACCACTGGACTACTGCGTCCTCCTTTAACATACCCGCATCCGGCAATTGCTTTGCTGTTGCCATCGTATTCAGCTTGGTGATGTAACTTTCCCAAGGAATCGCAACCACTTCTACTTGAATTCTGTCTTGGGAAGCATTAAACTTATCTATCGCCTTCTGAGTTGTATTTCCTTCTTCTGCGCTTCCCCACATCGAATAGGTTATCTTGACCTTCTCACCCTTCGTCGCCGTCGTCGCCGTCGTGGCCGTGGCCGTGGCGGTAGTGGCAGCAGGAGCACTTGTTGCAGGTGCGGACGTACTTGTACTTGTCGTAGTAGAACTGCATCCAGCAATTAAAACTGGCACCATACTTGCTAACGTTGCGATTTTCCAAACTCGTTTAGTTGACCCCATATTAACGCCTCCAATGAGTTGAATAGGCTCCCGGCATATGCCGAGGCAGATAGGAAGAACTTCCCTTACAAACCTTTGAAACCTTCCCTCCTACTTCGCAGGAAGGACATTCCAACGCCTACTAGACTATTACTTCATTATTATTTTTTTCTAGTGAAATACCTCCTTAAGGATTCTGTTTTATACTAGAACCTTTGCAGGTTTAAGCCGAAAGTTGAAATCCTGCTCAAATCATTCCGTTCTTACCCAAACTGTCATCTCACCCCGACCGCGATTTGCCCAAGCAAAGTAGGGAATGAAGGTTACTGTCACCGACTCCGTCGTTATTTCCTCATTCGCTTTATATAACTGCTCTCCCCAATCGTCGGACTGCACTCTTTGAGCAGATGCCGTTATCGTCAACACGCCTCCCAATAGATCCTCGTCAAAAGAAACATTTTGTTCGGACTGCTGCTTCAACTTAATTTGATGCAAATTAGCCCCGTTATCCGCTTCTTCCAGGCAGTATACGATCGGCCCGCGCTGCAAAGCTACTTTGCCAATCGTTTCACGAACTAATGGATGGCCTTTCATACAACTAACCAACATCGGAAGATCAAGTTCAATCGTATCCCCTAACTGCCACTTTCGCTGGATATACGCAAAACCATCGACAACCGAATCCTCCCATTGCCAAAGTGCACCATTGACCCGAATTACAGCCCCCGTGCTCCAGCCTGGTATTCGCATCGCTAATGTGAATTCCATTTCCTGCTCTGTCGAAACTTCAAAGCGGACATTACCTTTCCAAGGAAACTGCGATTGCTGAGTTAGCCGTACTTTCTGATCGTCAATATCAAAGATCATCTCACTGCCCACATACAAGTGTGTATAGATCGTACGCTCTTTCACTGTATAAATATAACGACCCAGCGAAGCCAGAAATCTTGCTATATTTGGGGGACAACATGCGCATCCGAACCACCCTTGCCGTTCGGGCTTCACATGGCTGAAGCCTTTATTTCTATCAGAGGCTTCCGGCCAAACCTCAAGCGGGTTGACATAGAAGAAATGTTTTCCATCACGGGAAATACTGCTGATAACTGTGTTATACAGTGCCTGCTCCATGACATCAGCATACTCGCCCTTGGCTTCAATTTGCAGCATCCGATGTGCGAAAAAGATTAATCCGATTGAAGCGCAAGTTTCAGCATAAGCCGTATCGTTCGGTAAATCGTAATCGAGCGAGAATGACTCTCCGTGCGCCATTGACCCAATTGCTCCCGTTATGTACATCCGTTTCGATACGATATTGTTCCATAGATCCCGACACGCCTTCAGCAGCTCCAAATCGCCGGTTTCGGCTGCCACGTCCGCCATTCCGGAACACATATAAACAATACGCACCGCATGGCCTTCAGCCGATTGCTGCTCGCGCACTGGCAAATGCGCTTGACTGTAGGAACGGTCAAAGACCATATCCAGCATGGGGAAATGTTTCGTTTGATTGCGGCGTCTATACTCCATCTCATAGAAGTTAGGATCTTTCCCCCGTTCATCTAGAAAAAATTGGCTTAACAGCAAATACTTCTGATCACCGGTTACATGATAAAGTTTGACAAGTGCCAGTTCAATTTCTTGATGACCATCATATCCCTGAATTTTCCCTTCGCCCGGACCAAAGACATTATCGATACAGTCAGCTAAGCGACAAGCCACATCCAAAATTCTTCTTTTCCCTGTTGCATAGTAATAAGCTACCGCAGCTTCTATCATGTGTCCTGCACAATACAATTCATGACATTCCGCTAGATTGGTCCACTTCATTTTCGGCTCTTTTAAAGTAAAGTACGTGTTCAGGTATCCATCCGCTTGCTGCGCTCTGGCAATGGTTTCGATCACCTCATCCGCCACGCGCTCTAAGTCAGGATCCTTCCCAGTTTCCAGCAAATAACTGACCGCTTCGAGCCATTTTGCAACATCACTATCTTGAAATACCATTCCGTAAAACTCACCTTGCTCTAGTCCTCCAGCAATTCTAAAATTGCGGATCGCGTGACTGGGCTCGGCACCCTCAACACGGTCATTCAACGCTTCCCATTGATAGGGAACAACGATATTTCGAACCAGTTGAATATATCCAGACCAAAAGTCATCAACAATGTTTATTTGTTTGAGTGGCAGCGGTCTAGAGATTACTAATTTCCCCATATTAGGTAGCACCTTCTTTCGAATCATCCATATTTGGTAGCGCTTTATTTTTAATATTACATGGAGTACGATAGAATGAATACAGCCGTTTACAACCAGTTTTTTAAAAATTACAACATTGAAAGGGGAAACAACATTGGAAACGATCAGCTCCAACTTTTCAATTCTCCACTTTATTTCACCACCCGTACCTTATTTTATCGATTGCGGTCGAGCTTTTTATCGCGAAGGAGAGCGGCATATTAGCCGGAACAGTATTGGTGTTTTTGATTTTATCATGGTAAAAAAAGGGGGTTTACATTTGGGTGAAGGCAGCCATGAATGGGTCATTCAGCCTGGAGAAGCTTTTATTCTMAGGCCGGATTCCAGCCATTACGGAACCGCGCCTTGCTTAAGTGATACCGAGATCATTTGGATACACTTCCATACGTTTGGCTCATGGGAGGAATGCAGCAACATGGATCAATGTATGGACAACCAAGCTGCCCTAATCAATAATCACAAAAAAACCGCATATCTAAATCACTGTGAAGTTTGTTCCATTTATCTTCCCAAGTTTAAAAAACTTTCGCAAAAATCACTTGACATTTTGGAACAATTTTTTGAGTTGGATAATGAGCCTCGCTCTTTGCGAAATTGGAAAAAGCAAGCTACTTTCCAGCTTTTCATACAGCATTTAGATCAAGAACTCGCCTCGAAAACCGACTCAACAGCTATCCAATTAGCCGAGAAAATAGAGCTGTTTATTCGACAAAACTATACAACTAAACTAACTAATTCCCTCATGCAAAAAGAGTTGAACTACCATCCCAATTATATGGCCAAATGTATGCTCAAGGTCTACGGCATGACACCGATGGATTATTTGCTGCAGTATCGGATCGAACAGGCAAAAAAACTATTGATTCAAACGGAGTGGTCGATGTCCCGCATTGCGGAAGAGGTCGGTTTTATACATGCCACTTATTTTTCATCTTGCTTTTCAACGCATGAAGACATTTCTCCACTAAATTTTCGCAAAAAGTTTATTGGGCATCCTCAGAAAGTTTGACGCTGTGCAATCGAATAGTAGGGGACGGCTACCCTTTTCGGGTATTCCCCCTTCATAGGCTGTAACTTTCTGAGTTCCTACGGATAACAGCCTTTTTACTTTAGTGCAAGCGAAAAATAACTACTCCCTCCATTTAGATACTATTGTTTTGTGCCATTCAACAACAGAGAAGACAGACGAATAATTTCCCATAATTCTTCAAGTCTTATAAAGTCCCTAAACCAGATAATAGTCTCTTAAGCACGACTACCGCTTCTGCCCTGTTTGCATGCTCCTGAGGGGAAAACTCTTGATCTGTTCTGCCGTTCATTAATCCCGATCCAACAGCAAGGTTAACCACATTCTTCGCCCAATCACTTACTGCATTCTCATCATTGAAATGAATCGATGAGTTAACAGTCATGTCATCCAATTTAGTTCCTGTTGCCTGAGACTTTGCTCTCATCAGCATCGCTGTCATTTCCTCGCGTGTAATATACGCCTCGGGTGCAAACTCATTTTCGGAAACGCCGTTGATAATACCTGCAGCATAAACTTTTTTCACCGTATTCTCATACCATGAGCCAGATGCAACGTCCGTGAACGGATTTTTATCGTTGCCCTCCTTCAGGTTTAGTGCTTTGGTAAGTAAGGCTGCAAATTGTGCCCTAGTCACATTGGTGTCTGGTGCGAAATGATCGTCATCCATACCATCTACAATATTTTTATCTACCATCATCATGATATCCGATTTGGCCCAGTGTCCTATAAGATCACTGAAAATTTTGGTAAATTCCGCAGATTCATTCAAAGTATAAGCTTGACTTTTCATATTGTGATCTACTATTTTCATTGAGGTCCATTTTATGTCCGTTGACCCTACTTTTTTTGCCTTAAAGGTGATTGTACCTATATCTAGATCTCCCTTTTCGCCATCCACATTTCCTATTTTTGTATGAGCAAACGTAACTTGATTATCCTTAACGATAGGAGAAACAGAGAATCCTTCTATTTTCGTATCAGTCTTGACAACCTCAAGCTTGCTTGTATCGAATCTTAATTTCGCTTCATACGCATATAAATCTTGAATATTCTGTCCTTTTAAAGTGATAGTAAATTCGCTGGAATCCGATTCGGAATCTGAAGTAGTCATTACAAATTTGGAAGCATCCTCCGCATACGTTGGAGTTAATAATACAAAAGAAAAACATAAATTACAGACTAGTGTTACAAGAATTGTTTTACGTTTCACAATGATCCATCCTCTCCTATTTGGAAGGAGGAGTTCACTACTCCTTCCATCATAATTACAAATTATTCGATACTTCAAAGCACGTCTGCGAAGTCGTTGTTGGCAGTGCTTGTACATATAGATACAATACGTATCTTAGATACGGTATGAATCACATGATACATTCCGTATCTGCTGAAGTCAATCATTTTGTATCCAATTCCCACATGGCAACGGGGATGATTACGAGAAGTATAAAAAAGGATAGTGCAAAGTAACAAAGTATACACTGGTACCCATAGTCTGGACACTTTGAAAAAGTGTTCAGACTGTGGGTATCTTTTTTTGTATACTAGAGTAAGCACCGGAGGGGATTACAACATGTCTAAGAAAATCTTTAGCGAAAAAGAACGAAAGCATTTATCAACGAATAACTATGTTGTTAAGATAAGCGAGAAATCAATCATCTATGCCGATGAATTTAAGCGGTTGTTCATCGACCTTTACATGTCAGGAAAAACCCCTAGAGAAATCTTTGAAGCTCATGGGTTTGATGTTAGCGTAATTGGAATGAAGCGAGTTGAACAAAGCGCTAACCGCTGGAAGAAAGCGTACGAAAAAGATGGAATTATTGTATTAGCTGACTCACGTAAGGAATCTTCTGGACGCCMCTTGAAGCTTGAACTAACGCAGGAAGAAGTCATTACAAGACAGGAAGCTAGAATTAGTCTTCTTGAGTCTCAGGTGGAATTGTTAAAAAAACTAGACACGAAAGAAAGGTTGCTGGTAGTCAAAGGAAAGAATCTAAGCAAGAGTAAGTTATTTTAAAAAAGGCTTCAAAAAGGGTTCTCGTTCTATAAAGATGACCCTTGAGAACCAATTTGGCGTGATCTACAACCTGAAGAGAATCCGCAGGCTTATGAAGAAATTCGACCTCGTATGTCCTCATAGAAAACCCAATCCCTACAAACGTATGGCAAAGGCGACTCAAGAACATCGAACGCTTCCCAACAGCTTAAAGCGTGATTTTAGAAAAGGGGTTCCTGGGCTTGCCTTGCTCACCGACATTACCTACCTCCCCTATGGCCGCTCAGAGACGGCTTATTTGTCGACCATACTAGATGCTTCAACAGGAGAGATCCTTTCTTACAACCTATCCAATAGCCTTACACTGGATATTGCAACAGATACGATTAACGCACTGGTAAAGCAAAGAAGGCTGAAGCTGCACAAAAATGCATTTATCCATTCTGATCAAGGAAGTCATTATACGAGTCCCAAATACCAAGATCTTTTGAAGCAAAAAGGGTTAGGGCAAACCATGTCTAGACGAGGGAATTGTTGGGACAATGCGCCGCAGGAGTCCTTTTTCGGGCATATGAAGGACCATGTTGACCACCGGAGTTGTTCAACACTTGGAGAATTACAACGAAGGATTGACTCTTACATGCACTACTACAACAATAATCGGTACCAGTGGGGATTAAAAAGATGACCCCTGTGCAATACGAGGCCACTGAAAAAGTCCCTACTTATAAACAGGATTCCTATCTTCGATTTTTCGAAGAATGGTATCCTGTTTTGCTGTATAATGATTGTACTTATTCTAGGTGGTGTCTCGGATGATTTCAAACCAGCAATCTCTTACTCTCAGTCCTTTTATGGCGATTTACGATATCGTAGTCCCTAAAGATAATTTGCTACGTCAAATTAATGACCTCGTTGATTTTTCTTTTGTCCAAGACGAATTGCAGAATAAATACTGCCTAGATAACGGTCGTAATGCTGTGCCTCCAATTCGTATGTTCAAATATTTATTACTGAAATCGATTTTTGATTTATCTGATATGGATATCGTGGAGCGTTCTAAATACGACATGTCCTTTAAATACTTCTTGGATATGGCGCCGGAAGATGGCGTCATCAATCCGAGCTCTTTAACGAAGTTTCGTAAACTTCGTTTGAAAGATGTGAACCTGCTCGACATGCTTATTCGAAAAACAGTGGAAATCGCATTGGAAAAAGAAATCATTAAAAGCAATGCCAATATTGTGGATGCCACACATACGAAAGCTCGTTTCAATCAGAAATCACCAAAGGAGATTCTGATTGAGAAGTCTAAGTTGCTACGAAAAGCAGTTTATCAAATTGATGAAAAGATGAAAGATAAATTCCCGCCAAAAACAACGACTGAAGAGTTGAAAGATGAACTCGACTATTGCCAAAAAGTCATTCAAGTCGTGGAGAACGAGGAAGCCATTCGCGAATATCCAAAAGTAAAAGAAAAGCTGAACTATTTAAGAGAAATTGTAGAAGATCACCACGAACATCTTCTACTCTCAAATGATCCAGATGCACGTGTGGGTCACAAAACAGCCGATTCCTCATTCTTTGGCTATAAAACACATATTGCGATGAACGAAGAACGTATTATTACAGCTGCTGTAATCACAACTGGCGAAAAAAGTGATGGAAAGCAACTCCAATCATTGATTGAAAAAAGCCGCGAGACAGGCATGGAAATCGATACAGTGATCGGTGATACTGCATATTCGGAAAAAGATAATATTGAGTACGCAAATCAAAATAAGTTACAATTGGTAGCTAAATTAAATCCCAATATTACGCAAGGCGTTCGTAAAAAAGAGGATGAATTTGAGTTCAATAAGRATGCTGGAATGTACGTATGTAAAGCAGGACATATGGCGATTCGCAAAGCGCGCACAGGGAAGAAAGGCATCAATCAAAACCAAAAAGATACTTACATGTTTGATATTGAAAAATGCAAAATATGTCCTTTGAGGAATGGGTGTTATAAAGAAGGAGCGAAAAGTAAAACCTATTCCGTAACCATCAAATCTACAGAACATAAGGAACAAGAAGTTTTTCAAAACAGCGATGATTTCAAAGGAAAATCGAAAGAACGTTATAAAATCGAGGCGAAAAATAGTGAACTAAAACACAGACACGGGTATGATGTGGCATCTTCCTCGGGTCTAATGGGTATGCAAATGCAAGGTGCCATGGCGATATTTTCTGTTAATCTAAAGCGAATCGTTACACTTATGAAAGAATCAAAATAAAAGAATGAAGAAAAAAGCGATATTCCAATCGAATTTGAATGGAACATCGCTTTTTTGATTTGAAGAATAACTTCATCTAATTAAAAACGCAAGTTTTTCAGTGGCCTCGTGCAATACAGGAATCATCTTTTGTTGGCCTCTTATACCTAATCCGCTCTTTTTTTCAAGTGTCCTTGACAGAGGGTCCAGTTCAAGTTGTCGCGACCGTAAGTTACCCTTTTATATGCGTGCAGTAGATTTCTAAATGGGGAAATTCCTTATGGAGAAAGAACTCGGTCCTCCGTGCTTTCTTTGTTTGAAATCCTGCAAATAAATCAATTTACGTTACTTCGAAAATGTTAGGCAGCCTGAGTGTAGGTAACGACCGTTTTTTTCATGGGTAAACGTTTCCTCATGCTTGGCTCCTCCCTTGGTTGGACTTTCACCAACTAGATAATGCGCGCCTTTGGACACGCTGATAATAAAAAATGCAGGTGATTGAACCCCTTAAGCTGCATTTTTCATGGGATGCCGTGCTGGCTAAGGTGCAAAGGTAGTTTAAAAAAACGTTGTTTGAGTGGTAGCACGGATGGTAGCAGTCTTCAAAGTACTACAGGAAATTGCGAGAATAAGACGGAGAAATGAACATTAAAAAATTCTACCCTAGATGTCTTGCGGACATACTAGGATACTGTTAAAAACCTAAGCACTCTATGGACAGGGTAGGGGTCAGTGGTTCGAGCCCACTACAGTTCATACGTAACTGAAACCCGTGAAGCCAAGTGCTGCACGGGTTTTGTTTTTCCATCACGAAAGTAAAGTCTAACTTACAACTGCGTCATCTTCCCTTCACGTCTCCCCATACGCAAAAAGAACCCTCCCAGGGTTCTTTAGCTAAGTCTACTCCCAGAAAGCCCTCTAGCACCTATTTTACAGATTCAGCATGCTACGTATTGCACCTCTCGTCTCCTCAATCGCCATTCTCAGTGGCTGCGTCAATCCTTGATACGGGTGTACACTCCCAAAGGTATGGTTGCCCCCTGGAATCTTCACCMATTGAATCGCTGCATTGTTAGCGATTAGCTTCTCAGAACCTTTGATCAACCGTTCCCCATCTTCCGTGCCTTGAACAAGTGTAATTGGGAAGGCGGCTTCACGAATTCTGCCAACAATATCAAATCTCTCTACGTTGCGTTCCATATCTTCTAGGATTTCGAGATTGAGTGGCATCATCTGCTTCGTTCGTCCATTCAAGGTATAGGAGCGGCCAGTGGCCCTCATCTCCGCTTTATTCTCAGGTGTGAGCAAGTCTACATGAGTAATCCCATTCCAACTGATAACGCCTGTAATCTCCGCAGGATGATCCAAGGCATAGATCAAACTCACGCCCGCTCCTCTGCTATGACCCAGTAATAGGATTGGCTTATCCGTACCTACGTGTTTATGAATATCTGCAATAATAACTTGCAAGTCCTCTAGATCTTTAGAATATGTATCACCTGCGAATTTCTCTAGCTCTGTAAAATCCATCAAATCTTCACCCACCCCATTATGGGAAAAATTCAAGGCAACGACATCAACAGCTTCTGCTAATTCGCTCGCTACATAGGGAAACATTCCCCAGTTTTTGAAGCCTTTATAACCATGCAGTAGTAATAATGTGCCCTTACTCGGTTCTTGCTTTGCTTTATAAATATCGCCTCGTACGATACGCTGCTCTGACATATGTAGTTCAAATGGTATTCCTTTATAGTCCTCCATCTGTTTCTCCTTCCTCTCGTTACCAAATCATTAATCAATCGTATACTTTTGTCATTTTATCACAATCTAACTCAGACAAGACAACTTTAGCCAACCGAGCCTTTAAATTTCATGTCAAACAGCCAACTCGCATCTTTGACACAAATGCCATACGAATAAAGGAGGAAGCTTCCCTGTTATCAAGCCTAAATCGCAGTAAGCTGCGACTACTATTTCTCACCTTCCTTCTAACTCAGCTTTTGAGTCAAGGAATTAACAGCCGTTCACAAGCACAGCATATGGAACCATTACACAAAGAGACGGCCGTCGAGGCGGGAACCATTCAACTTCAAGTCAAAGCATCGCCAGGAGCTCTTTATCAAACTGAACTTACCTTCGTCAATAAAGCATTACAACGCGCATTGGAAGAGGGTACAGCAGGCGATGCTTCTTTAGAAGCGATTCCCCCAGACACCACACTCACGTATAACAAAAAGGGGCAAACCATCCTTCTTGGGGTCACCCCAAACGGAGACGTCATTGATTGGACTTCGAAGCAACATATCCTTCTCCCCAAATCAGCTCAGGAATCGCTTCACATGCAAGTAAAAACCCTTCGCGCGAAGCATTATGGCGAGATGCTGCCTTGGGAAGAAGCAAGTCTGGTTCTCCCCAAATTCAGTTCATTTACCGTCGTTGATGTGATGAGCGGACTTAGCTTTGAAGGGCAGCGTCGCGCGGGCTCCCACCATGCGGATGTACAGCCGCTAACGAAAACCGACTCCGCGACGCTCAAAAGCATTTATGGCGGCCAATGGAGCTGGGACCGCCGAGCGGTCCTAGTGAAGCTCAATGGCCGCACGCTCGCCGCCTCCATGCATGGCATGCCGCATGGCGGTGATGGGATACCGGGAAATGACTTCAATGGTCATTTCTGTATTCACTTCCTCGGGAGCGTGACCCACGGCTCCCGCTCCGTTGACCCGGCGCACCAGGTCATGGTGCACCGAGCCGCAGGCTTGCTGCTGGACTACGTCAGCAAGCTCTCGCCCTGGGCGCTGATCGACGTCTGGATCAGCGCCGCACACCAAGGTGACCTGCAGCTGCTGCAGGTCACCACAGGGCAAGAACAGGCGATGCATGTGCGAAGCATGCGCCGCCTGTCCAAGTTCAAGGAGCTGGATACATCCCAGCTCCTGCAGTTCGACACAGCTGTCGATGTAACGATGACAGCTGCTAAAGCCTCCGCGACGTCTAGTCGCCGCGTGCTCTTCCATCTTGAACGTGCATCTGTACAAGATCGGTGGTACATACGCAGCGCGGTGATCCATTGAGAAAAGCCCGGCCACTTTGGAAGTCCCAAAGCAGTCGGGCTTTACATATTTGTTATTCACCGGTATTACTCCAAAGATTGACCCGAAACCCTGCGTAACTCATTAGCGAGTCGATGGAACTCATTCTGTGCAGCTACGGATGAGGTTGCCTCATATCCCGCAGAAAGAAAAGGAATGATCGCATTGGCATCTTTCACAGTAAGCGGATAGGTAGGTGGTTCTGGTGTAACCCGTTTATTCCACCAACCTTCATTTCCGTACGATTCATCATAATCAATAGCAATACCATTCAGCATGACATCATTTAGGTATTGATAAATGTTAATAAATGTCGATTTCTTACCTGCGCTCCACGCATAGGTTTGCCAGAATCGAGAGCAAGCCCCAGCAGCATATACAGCCTCCATGACGGCGTATGAACCATACACCCCCGTCGTGTAAGCAGGTGTAGCCTCGCTCGCTGCTTTAATATATGCGATAACCGAATCCATCTGGGCAGCCGATACATCAAAATCAACAGCAAAATAGATGCAACTACCTTCCGGCTGACCCACTTGTGCAGCAACCTGCAAAGCTGTTGCCCCGTCCGCCAAACCAGCGCTTCTACCACCAAGAGCACGACTCGCCGTTGTCTCAAAAACAGAAACCAACTGTAAGCCAGCTGCACTAATTGCGTCAGACTCTGATTTCGTTAAAGCTTTTGCACCACTTGGCACCAAATATCTGGCAACAAATGTATAACCCTGTCCGACGAAAGCAGCCGCTTTTTGTGCCGTAAGCGGTGTTGAACAATCAAACCCTTTCGTCACTTGCCATCACCTACTTTCCATTTGGTATTCACAGCATATGCCAAAAGAACGAGACCCGACACCATCAGGCATCTAAAGTCCCGTTCTCKGGCTTGAAAAAAGGCTCTTCTCCATGGAGAAAAGCCTCTTCCTTCAATCGATTATACTTCTTTCGTGCCAAAGCGAATTGCATTTCGTTCTTTGGCTCGCTGCGCTTCTACTTCTCGATTCCGCGGCTCCGCATTCGTAACCAAAGAGTCCATGAGCTTCTGTGCTGCCAATGCTACTTCTTGCACAGCCAACTGGAACGCTGCTTCATTCACCTTTGAAGGCTCCGTAAACCCAGAGATCTTGCGCACAAATTGCAGCGACGCCGCCCGAACTTCATCCTCTGTCACGACCGGTTCATAGTTGAAAAGTGGTTTAATATTTCGGCACATATCGTACTCCTTCGGGCCAAGTATCCCATTTACTATACCATAAATCTATACCCCGATCCCCAAACGGTTCCTATGTATTGAGGTTTAGAAGGAGTTTCCTCGATTTTCTCCCTAATTCTAGCAATATGGACCGTTACCGTAGACGCGTCACTCATCGCATCCATTCCCCAGATCCGCTCGAATAACTCCTCCTTGCCAAATACCCGATTAGGATATTGAACAAGAAACAGAAGCAGGTCAAATTCCTTTTGAGCAAGAACCACTTCATTTCCGTTCACAAATACGCGTCTGGCATCTTTCTGAAGCTCAAGACCCCTGATCTGGATCGAGCTCCCTTCCATGCCTTTACCAAACCGTTCCTTCATCCGCTCAAACTTCTTCAGATGAGCACTTACTCGTGCCACAAGCTCCCCTGAGCTGAATGGCTTCGTTATATAATCGTCCGCACCGAGGCCAAGTCCATTCACTTTGTAAATTTCCTCTGCTCTCGCCGATACTAGAAGCACGGGAATATCATCATGCTCACGAATGCTTCTCAACACTTCAAATCCATCTATATCGGGCAGCATGATATCTAAGATAACAAGCTCAAACGCTTCCTCCTTGAGCGCTCTCAGACCATCCGTGCCGTTGTTTACCATCTTAACGGAGTAACCACTCAATTCCAGATAATCTCTTTGCAAATTGGCAATACTCTGGTCATCCTCGACAATCAAAATTCTTTTCATCATAACCTCCGAACATGTTTAGAACTTTTTAAGTGATATCATAATCCCAGTTCCCTCACCTACGGCGCTCTTTGCCCATATTTTCCCGTCGTGCCCTTCAATAATTTGCTTAGCTATAGCTAGACCCAGTCCACTTCCATTCTTTCTTGAAGGATCTACCTGATAAAATCGTTCAAATATAAATGGAAGCTTGTCCTCGGGTATACCATTTCCGTTATCTTTAATTTCAATAATCGCAGATGTTCTAGTTTCCCTTAGTATGATGTCAATCTTGCCATTTGCTTTTCCGGCATACGTCATGGCATTGTCAATGATGTTTTGCACGACCCTCTTTAATCTTTCGCCATCAATTAATACTTTGACAGGCTCTTTTAATTCATTTATTAAGGCTATGGCTACATTTGCCTTCTCACATTCATATTTATGATCAGCAACACAATCCTCGAAATAACTGGTCAAATCGCTCTTCTCAAAATGGTAAGGAAGCTGATTCAAATCGAGTTTGGAATATAAGAGAAGATCATCAATCATCGCATTGACCAAAATAGCCTTGGAACGGGCGGTTTCCAGATACTCCTCCATCTTCTCAGGCGTCTTAGCTACGCCATCAATAATACCTTCGATATAGCCTTTAATGGAAGTCACAGGCGTCTTTAAGTCATGTGAAATACTTGAAACTAGAAACTTTCGATTATCATCATATTTTTGCTGTAAATACACAGATTCCTTCAGTTTGATTCGCATTAACTCCAAGGTTATCCCTAATTCCCGAATTTCGCCCTCGCCATCCTCGGAAATCTCGCCGCTTAGATCGCCTTCCCTAATTTTGACCGCGGCATCTTTCAATCTGGAGATCGGAATAATAATACTTCGTGAGAATTTATAGGAAATCCAAGCATTCATCAGCAAAAATACAACTGTGAAAAAACTAATCGTAAAGATGCCAAGCATCCAATATACCTTTGTATTCACCTTGATTGGCGCAAGCAGCAGCAGAATACCGGAATCACCAGATGACAGTTTGAAATCCGCTCGGTTAAACAAATACGTTCGGCCATCAAGCTCGATTTCATTGCGATTAGACTCACTGGACAGCATTAAACTTTTCTCGATATCTATTTTATTAAAATGCTGCGTGGCGAACATTACCTCTCTACCCACAATTAGGATCGCACTAGCATTCAAAACCTTCACACGATCAGTGAGGTCTTGTTGATAGGTCTTATCAAGGAGTCCCTCGAACCCTAGGGTCAGCGCTTCTTTTTTAATCTCACTGATGGCTGCACGAACCTCAAACGCTCGTTGAAACTGCTCTATACCGGCTTCACGGCCCAAAACTTTCGTATACGTAGCAACAAAAATAATGACAGCCAAGATCGTCAAACCAATGGAAAACAGCACAGCTAGCGTATTCATCGTGAAAAAACGTTTTGTTAAGTGCATGTAGATTCCTTTCTATATGTCCTTTCTGTCAAACAAGTAATACMCCGTAGTAAATAACATGATACCACAACCGAGCATAATTAGAATCTGGCGGCTTATTTTGAAGATATTGATGGATTCAGATATCCAAAGGGTATACCAGTCAAACATTGACGTGATAAAAAAACTCGAATAGGAAGAGAATACAATGCCTAGGAAATTAAAGCCAATAAACACAAGTATGGACAGAAAAAATACGGCTAGCCCTCCCTGAATTAGATTGGATAACAACACGACGATAAGCGCAAACACAAATACAGGGAAAAACGTTAAACCATATGACACTAGTACCTTTACGATTCCAACCAAACTGGCGGACGAAGGGTTGAATATAAACCCAGCTATTAGCGAAAGGACCATAATAAACAACAAGTTGCCAGCAATAAACAGCGCTAAATTCAAAACTTTTGCGCTAAATACGCCGAATCTGGACACTGGTCTTAGAAGAGTTATTTTCATCGTGTTCGATGAGGATTCGCCATTAAACATATCAATCGCTACAAATATTGCAAATAACGGTAATAGCGTATAGGCAATAAACGTCAGTACAGCTATAGGAAATTCAACACTCCCTACAACTCTCAATCCAAGGCCATGCTTAATCGTTGTTACCGCAATTTGACCGATCACTACGGCAAGAATGGATAGTATCGCAGCTGCCATGATTTTTTTCTTTTTAAGCAGCTTCACAGATTCATTCATAAATGCAGCTTTAAAGCCTACCATTCCTGTCCACCTCACTAACAAAATAATTCTCAAGCGACGAATAAAATGACAGAATATTTTGGGTATAATCGACGTTAACCAACTTGCCTCCATAAATAATCCCGATCCTCGAACACGTTAATTCCACGTCGTGAATCAAGTGGCTGGATATAAAGAAAGTCGTGCCTTCCTGGGACAGCTGTTTGATCAACTTCCTCATCTCCAACATCCCTTCCACATCCAGTCCGTTGAGAGGCTCGTCCAAAATTAACAGTTTCGGTCTCGATAGAATCGCTGCCGCTATCCCCAGTCTTTGTTTCATCCCGAGCGAAAATTTTTGTGATTTCTCATTTTTATATTTCAGCATTCCTGTGATTTCAAGACATTCGTCAATTCTTCGCTGATCGATGTCAGGATAAAATCTTGCAAACAGTCTCAAGTTTTCATTGGCCGTCAAATAGGGATACGATTCCGCTGTTTCAATGATACAGCCAACATGTTTCATAGCATTGACATAGTCTTCTGCCACGCTCGCTCCGAAAATCTTCACATCGCCTTGATCGGGCTTCATAAGTCCTGTAATCATCTTCATCGCAGTCGTCTTCCCAGCACCATTAGGTCCAAGAAAACCGAATATATCCCCTTGATCTACCTCTAGATTTAAATCGCTGATTCCTCGGCCATTCGTAAATGACTTCGTTAAGCCCGTTATTTCAATCGCCTTGACTGACAATTCATCATCTCCCTAAAAAATCTCAGGAAGCCGCTATACGCCGCCTCCTGAGAATCATTTCTATTCAAATACGCGGCTAAATTCGCCATCATAAAAAGGCTTCATGCTATTGCTTTGTTTGTAAGCATTTTTATCGCTCATCTCTAGATTCATATCAAAATAAATTTTACCTGTTTGGTTGGGATGAACCATACCTTGCTTTTGTTCACCCTTCGAATCTGTGTAAGTAAACATCGGAGATGTCGCCATGTTGAATTCGAAATTGAATACATCTTTGTTTGGATACTGACTCTCAAAACCAGGAATTACGGTTTCGGAATACGTTCCTGTTACTTTATCTCCATCTACACTTGTTATTTTAACTGTTCTCTCACCAATCTTCATGAACTTACCGTCTTTGTCCATAATAATATCATTTTGATAGGTTCCCACATATTTAGAACTGAATCCGCCATTATGACTAACCTTCTCAACCTTAGCCGTGGTTAGATCAGGCTTGGTAATCTTCGTACTGCCAATATTAGAAATCTTTAACATGACATTGAGGTTTAAGTCATGCTGAACCCCATTTTTATCTTTTCCGGACAGCGTAATCTCACCCGTCAGATTTTCTAGATAGCCACCTTTGTTCTCATTCGCCGAACCTACAACCTTTTTCACGAAAATATCGCTCTCTATGTCTGGTAAATCTCTTTCATTATCCAGCATTTGCTTGATACCGAAGGAGGAGACTGCATTCACGATGGCCGGTACTTGTGCCTCCGACAAACTTCCGGAGAACACTTTACCGCCGTCTGCTCCTTCTTCAACTTGTACATAATCTTTCAATGAGCCAACTACTGCATCAACGATTTTCTCAACCTCTGTTGCTCCCTTTTCTTTAAAAGGATTATGGAATTCGGCTGGCCCTTTACGGTTTCGGTTCATCTCATCCGAATAGTCAAATACATAATATGTATTGTCCAATTCGTTTTTGTCAATGGATTGTTTCTTGTCAGCATACGTATATCTGGAGGTCGTTTCACCTTTGGCGTTTTTCGTTACCTCGTTATTCTCTTTTACTTGGTTCACTGTATCCATTTTCTGGAAATTAGACGATTGAAGCAAAATTTGATCATTATCTTTCAATGTATACAGCATCTCAACCGTATAATTGTTTAAACCACTTTCCATCATAGAAGCCGTATTTTTGACTGAACCCTTCAGCCGGTCGTACCCGGATCCAAGCATCGCATCAGCGAAAGCGGTAGATACAAATAAACAAGCTCCAACTGTGAAAGAAAGTACTGTAATTGATTTTTTGCTAAGTTTCATTTCTCTTCTCCTTTTTAAAACAATTTGCGGGAAACGTTTCCTTACTAGTTATTTTAATATACGCTTATTGAATCCATCTAAATGGATTATTAACAAAGTATTAACTCTTTCCATGACTGCGTAGAAACTAAATTTATAAGATTGGAGTATGATGAATGATGAGTGAATTTGTAAAACCGTCTAAATCAGCTGTCCTAGGAGCTGCCAATGGCATCATGTTCATGACATTTTTTGGCGCGCTCTGGGCATCCATTGGTATTGTTGGGTCACATCAACTTGGAGCTCCATGGCCACTTGTACTTTCAACTATTGTAACAATTATCTTACTGAGCGGAGCCATTTCACTTTTCGGTAAATCTAGAAGCATGAATCATGCTATTACACCGAAAGAAAAAGAAGACACGAAACGAATAAATCGAAAATTCGGTTTGATATTTGGATTGGAAGGTGTTGCGATCTTTCTTGCCAGTGTCATTTGCAATACGCTTGATCATTTTGAAGTCTTTTTCCCTGTCATGGCGATGATTGTTGGCATTCATTTCTTTCCTCTAGCTACATTATTTCGAGAAAAATTTTATTATGGTACGGGTATTGTCATGTGTATGCTAGGCATCATTTCATTGTTTTTACCCATCAACGCTACGTTCGGCAATGTGTCTATCATTATGATGTCTACGTTTATCGGTTTCGGCTCAGCCGTGACGCTATGGGTGACGGGATTGAGAATCTGGGGGACCATGCTGAAACAGTTAAAACAATAATAATTTAAAGTAAAGTGCACAGACGTTCACAAACAGAAAGCAAGCCCCTYGTTTCCATCTGTACTGATGAGAACGAGAGGCTTGCTTTGTCTCTAAAATAAATAAAAACCCTTATTTACAAGGGTTTCCGTGCTATGGGCCCAGAGGGACTCGAACCCCCGACCAATCGGTTATGAGCCGACCGCTCTAACCAACTGAGCTATAGGCCCAAATGAAATTTGGTTGCGGGGGCAGGATTTGAACCTGCGGCCTTCGGGTTATGAGCCCGACGAGCTACCGAGCTGCTCCACCCCGCGTCATGTATGCCGCTCAACAGCGACAAAAATAAATATACACCAACGGAGATGGCTTAGTCAAGCGTTAATTTTATGCATAATGGAAGCATTTATGTGTTGTATCTGACGCCAAAGCGTCCTTTCTTCGACTTATAAACCTCAACTTCCTGCGGGCACTCATACCCATAGATCCACCAATCTTCTTCCATACGTTTCGCTAAACAACCCGCTTGAAACTTCGAATCGTATAATTTGGCCCAATATATCCAGTTCATGCGTATCCCTCCATGATAGTCAGATCGTTACATTTAGCTTATCCATAAAAAGGTTCTCTTATTAGCAGGCTGTATTCGCCTACGCTCGAATATGGAAAAAGCCGTTCTATTTGACCGTATGACAAATAAAATGTGACGGTTTACAGGCATAGCAGGATTTTCCCTGTTTTTGGGGAAGTTAAGTGATGTAGACTATTTTGGCAATACAAAAAGGAGAAAACACCCATGATCGAAACAATCAAAAGCTACCTACTCACGCATAGGGATGAACATATAAACGAACTGATGGCATTCTTGCGAATTCCTAGCATAAGTGCAGTTGCACAGCACCAACCGGATATGCTGAAATGCGCGGAGTGGACGGCTCAATCTCTACAAAAGGCTGGACTTGAAAACATTGAAATTATGCCTACGAAAGGCCACCCTGTCGTTTATGCCGATTGGTTACATGCCCCCGGCAAACCGACGGTGCTGATTTATGGTCATTATGATGTGCAACCTGCTGAGCCATTAGAATTGTGGGAAACACCTCCTTTTGAACCCGTAATCCGTGATAATAAGCTGTTCAGTCGCGGTAGTACGGATGACAAAGGCCAACTGTTGCTTTATGTGAAGGTTGTTGAAGCCTTTCTACAAACGCAGGGTTCACTTCCGGTTAACGTGAAATTCTGCATCGAGGGTGAAGAGGAAATTGCTAGTAAGAATCTCCCTGCCTTTGTTGAAGAACATGCTGCGAAATTGCAAGCTGATTCCATCGTACTCTCTGATACACAAATGCACGGTCCTGGTAAACCAGCTCTGATGTATGGACTTCGCGGTCTTGCGGGTTTCGAAATCACGCTGGATGGTGCCAATAGTGATCTGCATTCGGGTCTTTTTGGCGGTGCGGTACAGAATCCGATTCACGCAATGACTAAGCTGCTCAGCTCTTTCCATGACGAAAATGGCCGTGTTGCTGTACAAGGGTTCTACGATCGTGTTATCGAACTTTCAGACAAAGAGCGCGAAGCCTTCAAGAAAGTGGAGCCGGATGAAAACAAGGTTCGCACGAATTTGAACGTCACGGAGCTCTATGGGGAGAAAGGTTTCTCCTTTTATGAACAAACGACGTCCCGTCCTACGCTTGAGATCACGTCAGTTAGTGGCGGCTTCCAAGGTGAGGGGATTAAACCCATCATTCCAAATCGCGCTACTGCCAAAATTGCATGTCGTCTCGTCGCTGCGCAGGTCCCTGAAGAAATCATGGATTTAGTCGAGACTCATATTCATACACAATCTCTTCCAGGTGTATCCGTTTCGTTAGATCGCCAATTGCGAGGGAATCCATTCATTACACCGATTGATGAACCCGTTATGGTTGCGGCGGCAGAAGCCTATGAAGAAACTTTCGGTGAGTGGCCTGTCTATACACGTAGCGGAGGGTCGATACCGATTGTCGAAGTGTTAGGTCGCGTCCTAGATGCACCTGTGGTGCTTATGGGCTTTGGGCTACCTGGGGAAAATCTTCATGCTCCGAATGAGCATTTCCATTTGATGAATTGGGACAATGGGACAGAGACGATAAGTCGTTACTGGTTGAAGCTAGCA
This sequence comes from Paenibacillus sp. 2RAB27, assembly GCF_052115445.1. Taxonomy (NCBI): domain Bacteria; kingdom Bacillati; phylum Bacillota; class Bacilli; order Caryophanales; family Paenibacillaceae; genus Paenibacillus; species Paenibacillus sp. 2RAB27. The sequence continues at coordinate 118,449 of NZ_JBFRGR010000008.1, read as the reverse complement.
GCATTGGCAGCGCCTACTTTAGAATCTAACTAAGCTAGGGTAAAAGGAGTAACATCTATGGGGAATCCACTACACTTGCGTGATGCACAAATAGAAGATTTAGCAGAAATCGTACGTATTTACAATTCCACGATTGCAGGACGCATGGTTACGGCCGATACAGAACCCGTTACAACAGCTTCACGGGAGCGCTGGTTTCACGAACATTCTTCTGACTTCCGTCCACTTTGGGTGCTTGAAAATGAGAACGGGATATGTGGCTGGCTGAGTTTTCAATCTTTCTATGGGCGTCCCGCCTATAACGCAACAGCCGAAGTTAGTATTTACGTGGATGAAACCTATCGGGGCCAGGGCATCGGTCGATACTTGATGGAACAAGCACTTGAAGCTAGTCCCAAGCTGGGGCTCAAATCTTTGTTAGGTTTTATATTTGGGCACAATGAGCCGAGTCTGCAGCTTTTCCGCAAATTCGGATTCACGAATTGGGCGCATCTGCCAGGCGTCGCTGAGTTAGATGGCGTTGAGCGGGATCTGATCATTCTGGGCAAACGTGTTGGGTAGTCGATACTCGTTCCACGCGGTGCCTGCCACACGACAGTGGCTGTCAAATCCGTAAAATAAAAAGCGCTACTCCTCCTGCTCGCGAAATCAATTTCGCGTAGCTTGCGAGTTGTGGCGCTTTTTTTGTTGATCGTTTGGGTAACAAATGAGATTTCTGAGGTTCCACTTTCATTTAAATGGAAAAAATGCAGCTAAATCGAGCTGTTTTGCCTCCAAATTTGAAATAAATGGATTTTCTACAGCTAATCCAGATGAATCGGAGGATATTGTTCAAACCAACAGAAATTAGCTGCACATTTTCCATCTATTCAATAAAAACACCAGTAATCTGCGTTATTAGATGGAGAAAATCCATCTATTCGCTATTCGCTACATACTACTTTCCAAACACAATACACAATACACAACTCTACTCTACTCTACTCTACTCTACTCTACTCTACTCTACTCTACTCTACTCACCATTCATTCATTGATCACACACTGCGTCTATCTACTCATCCTACAACACAATCGCTTCTACCTCTATCTCAATCAGCAATCGCGGGTCGATCAGCGCCTTCACTTCAACCATTGTCGCAACAGGCTGCACGTCACGGAAATATTCCCCATGCGCCTTGCCGAACGCTTCCCATAACGAAATATCCGTCACGAACATACGAGTTCGCACGACATCAGATAACTGTGCACCGAGCTCTAGAAGCACCTGTTCAATCGTTTGAAGGATGAACCGCGTTTGCTCGTAAGCGTTGCCCACGCCAACAACCTCGCCGTCTTTCATCGCTGTCGTCCCAGCAACCTCGATTCGGTCACCTACACGAATGGCTCGACAATAGCCAACCACCGGCTCCCAAGGTGAGCCCGTAAACACTCTTGTTCGATTCATTACACGATCGCTCCTTTCTTTTTACAAATATGCTGCTAATCTCGCTTGTAATCCTTCTGTCACCGGCAATAACGGCAATCGTAATGCGCCTGATCCGATGACGCCTTGTTGGTGTAGCAGCCATTTGATCGGAGCAGGATTCGGCTCTTGAAATAGAAGACGAATAAGTGGAAGCAGCTYCTCGAACTCTCGCCGGCTGTTCTCATGTGCCCCGCTAACAAAGCTGCGGATAAAAGAAACAAACCTCTCCGTCTCCACATTTGCTGAAGCACTCATAACCCCTTTAGCGCCGGACTGCAGTGCTGCATACAGCAACGTATCCTCGCCACACAGAACTGGTTTAGAGCCCAGTCTAGTCAATTCTGTGACCAGCCCAGTGTTAGGCGTACTGTCCTTCATCCCGATGACGCCGTCGAGATCAAGGATGGCTCGAACCGTGTCCAACTCAAGCGTCACACCTGTGCGATGCGGCACATCATACAAGATCACCGGCACACCAACCACCGCCACCTGGCGAAAATGTTCAATGATCCCCTGCTGACTTGGTTTGTTATAATAGGGAACTACAACTAATGCAGCTTCTGCACCAAGTTTGCCTGCTTCTGCTGTTTGGCGGACAGTTGAACGCGTATCATTCGTACCTGTTCCTACGACTAAAGGCACATCTACGTGAGCAGCGTCGCGAGCGGCTTGAGCTGTAGCAAACAACACCCCAAGCTCGTCTTTCGTGATCGTTGGCGATTCTCCTGTCGTTCCATTGACAACTAATCCATCTATTTCATCTTGAAACAAGTTATAAGCCTGATTATAAAAGGATGCAGCATCCACTTCAAACTCTTCATCAAAAGGTGTGACGATGGGTACATATAACCCCTGTAGGTCTTGTTCTTTTAGCAAAATAACCATCTCCCAGTCTCGTTTGTTTGTACATTTACTTTAGCATGGAACTCTTCATCACAGTTAGCTATAATAAATGATAGAACTCATCAAAAATATTGATAATAAAGCGAGGCTATATATGGATCTAACGTATTTCCGCACCTTTCGGGAGGTTGCCCGTAGGAAAAGCTTCACACGTGCCGCAGAAGAACTAGGCTATGCTCAATCGAGCATTACGATGCAAATTCAAAAGTTGGAACGTGAATACGGAGTCCCTTTATTTGAAAGGTACGGCCGACAATTACGTCTGACTCCACCTGGAGAAAGCTTACTTGTGATAACGCAACAATTGTTAGAGCTCTATGATCAATCCAAGGAAATGATAGCCAATCAAGTTAGTGGAACGTTGACCATCGGTACGATCAATTCATTAGCAGCCTATTATCTGCCACCTTTTTTACATAAGCTTAAACAGCTGTATCCAGGATTAAATATCCAGCTTTATCCTGACAGCGAAGCCTCCATTCTCACCAAGGTCAAAGAAGGAGATTATGATATTGGCCTTCTATTAGATCAATATCCGGCAGATCCCACTCTCTCTTGCACGAGTGTCCGAGAAGAACAACTCGTCTTCGTTGCACCCTTAGATCACCCTTTAACGCAACAATCCGATATTCAGCTTGCCGACCTAGGGAACACGGAATTTATCGTCACCGAAGAAGGATGTATCTATCGAGGGAAGTTTGAAAGATTACTTAAAGACAATGCCGTCGCCTTACAGATCGGTTTCGAGTTAGGCAATGTTGAAGCCATCAAACAATGTGTGATGAGCGGCTTAGGCATCGCCTTGTTACCTCGGATCACGGTAGCGAATGAGTTGACAATCGGCAAGCTTGCCCAGCTTCCTTTTACACATAACCAACTATCAATGGACCTACAGCTAGTGCTGCATCCGAAAAAATGGATGTCCCAACCCTTACAAGCGTTTATTCAATTGTTGACTAACCAACCCGCGGAATGAAAAAAAGAAGCTCACCTTTGCGAAAAGGTAGAGCTTCTTCGAATTGAAAGTTAAATTCAAGAGTTGCACCCCAGTGTGGCGCCGATCGAACGGTAACCTGCTGGTATACGCAGAATCTTGTTGTCTGTTGCAAGACCACTCAAGTATAGAGGAATCCTACACCGTTCGTCAATTTCCGTCACAGAAGCAATCAATTATACGCCGTAAGCGGATGGATTGACTCTCCAAGAACGTAGAAGTTCCATATCTGTTTGTTGGATCTTCCCTTTTTCCAAAGCTACCTCAAGCAAGGTTGAGTAGTTAGAAAGTGTGTGAAGTGGCATTTCTGCCGCCGCGAATGCGTCTGTTGCTTTATCCAGCTGATAGGAGAAAATCGCTAGTACGCCAAGTGCTTCAGCTCCCGCATCTTTCACGGCAACCGCCGCTTTCAACGAGCTGCCTCCTGTGGAAATTAAATCTTCAATGACGATGACTTTTTGACCTGGTTTCACAGTACCTTCAATCAGGTTCTCCTTGCCATGTCCTTTCGCTTTATCGCGAATGTAGATCATCGGAAGACCAAGCTTCTGAGCTACCCATGCTGCATGAGGGATTCCAGCTGTCGCTGTTCCTGCCACAACCTCAGCTTCAGGAAATTTCTCCTTGATCAAGGCCACGAAGCCATCGGCAATCGCATCACGGATCGCAGGGTGTGACATGGTCAAACGATTATCGCAATAAATCGGAGATTTCAATCCCGATGTCCATGTAAAAGGTTGCTGTGGACGAAGAGCCACGGCTTCAATATCTAATAACGACGCTGCAATATGCTGTGCGATTGTTTCAAGCTTACTCATACGCTCACCGTTCCTTTCAAGTTTTAGATMGATTTAAGTGAAACTACAACCTACACGATTGAATCGATAATCGCTTCAATTGCTGCTCTTGGGTCCGCTGCGCCTGTGATCGGTCGCCCGATCACGACATAGTCCGTCCCCTGCGCGAACGCCTCAGCCGGCGTCATAATGCGCGACTGGTCGCCGATGTCGGCCCCCGCCGGGCGGATGCCTGGCGTCACGGTGACGAAGCCGTCACCGCAAGCCGCCTTAATCGCTGTCACCTCAAGCGGTGACGCGACAACCCCGTTAAGCCCCGCGGCATGCGCCAAGCGGGCGTACCGAATGACGGCCTGCTCGGTTGTACCGGCAAGGCCGATCTCGTCATTCAGCACCTGCTGCGAGGTGCTGGTCAATTGCGTCACGCCGATGACAATCGGGCGTGCTGCCCCTACAGCTAGCCCCTTGTCGACACCCTCCAAGGCAGCCTCCATCATGTACTTGCCTCCGGCTGCATGCACATTGAACACATCAACCCCAAGGCGCGTCACGCTCTCCGCGCCGCCCTTGACCGTGTTCGGAATGTCATGCATTTTCACGTCGAGGAACACCTTATAGCCGCGATCCTTCAGACTCGCGACAAAGGTAGGACCTGCAGCATAAAACAGCTGCATTCCTACCTTTACATAACACGGAATGCCTTCGAGCTGCTTAAGCAGCCCTTCAGCACTTTCCGCGTTCGCGTAGTCCAAGGCGACCATGATGCGTCCGGTAACATCGTTGCGAGTTAACGTACTCATGTTTGGCACCATCCTTTAGACATGTATTGGCATTGCACGTGAGGAGAAGTTGATAGCTTCAAGCATATTCACTAGCGCTCTTACAGTATCGAGCGATGTCATACATACTACACCGTTCTCTACTGCTTCACGACGAATGCGGAAGCCGTCACGCTCAGGCGTTTTGCCCTTAGTCAATGTGTTCACGACGAACTGAGCATCACCGCTGCGGATGAGGTCAAGAATGTTTGGTGAACCTTCACTAAGCTTGTTGACCGTTGTAACTGGAAGACCTGCTTGTGCAATTGCCTCGGCAGTTCCACCTGTTGCAATGATTTTGTAACCTAGGCGATAGAAGCCTTTCAAGATTTCAATCGCTTCGTCTTTATCTTTATCCGCTACGGTGACCACGACGGAACCTGCAGCAGGGATCTTCATACCAGCACCGATGAGACCTTTGTACAGGGCTTTTGCAAAGTTCACATCACGACCCATAACCTCACCAGTGGACTTCATTTCAGGCCCGAGTGTTGTATCTACGCGGCGTAGCTTCGCGAAGGAGAATACCGGAACTTTGACAGAAACGTATTTATCTTCTGGCCATAGACCACCTTGGTAACCCATATCTGCAAGTGTTTGCCCCATGATTACACGTGTTGCCACATTCGCCATCGGGATGTTTGTCACTTTGCTTAAGAAAGGTACTGTTCTGGAAGAACGCRGGTTAACCTCGATCACATACACTTGATCGTTATGAATAACGAACTGGATGTTTACTAGACCAATTACGTTCAACTCTAAGGCGATTTTCGTCGTGATATCGATAATTTGTTGCTTAATCTCTTCTGAAATGGATTGTGGCGGATACACAGCGATCGAGTCACCGGAGTGAACCCCTGCGCGTTCCACGTGTTCCATGATGCCTGGGATCAGAACCGTTTCTCTATCACAGATCGCGTCAACCTCTACCTCTTTACCCAGCATGTAACGGTCGATTAGAACCGGATGCTCAGGGTTGATTTTCACTGCATATTCCATGTAGCTAAGAAGCTCTTCATCGGAGTAGACGATTTCCATCGCGCGCCCACCTAGTACGTAGGAAGGACGAACGATAACCGGATAACCGAATTTCGCTGCTGTACCAACTGCTTGATCGACCGATGTAACTGTGCCTCCTGGAGGTTGAGCTACTGAAATTTTGCTAAGCAAAGCTTCGAATTTCTTGCGATCTTCCGCTGTATCGATACTTTCTAGGTCAGAACCTAGGATGCGTACGCCAGCTTTGTGTAGAGGTGCAGCCAAGTTGATAGCCGTTTGACCACCGAATTGAACGATTACGCCGATTGGTTGCTCACGCTCAATTACGTTCATAACATCTTCGAAGAACAATGGCTCGAAGTACAAGCGATCTGAAGTGTTAAAGTCTGTTGAAACTGTTTCTGGATTATTGTTGATAATAACCGCTTCATAACCAGCCGCTTGAATCGCCCACACCGCGTGAACCGTGGAGTAATCGAACTCGATCCCTTGACCGATACGGATTGGACCAGATCCTAGAACAACAACCTTTTCTTTCGTCGTTTCGGTTACTTCATCTTCTTGCTCGTATGTGGAGTAGTAGTACGGTGTGGAAGCTTCGAATTCAGCCGCACATGTATCTACCATTTTGTATACTGGCTTGATGTTGTTTTGCAAACGGAATGTTCTAACGTCCGCTTCTTTCGTGAAGGTCGAGCAGCCTGCCAATGTACGAATTTCCGCAACAGCACGGTCTGTGAAGCCTTTACGCTTAATTTCGAAAATAAGTTCAGCTGTCAAATCCTTCGCTGCAATTTCCTTTTCATACGCGATAAGCGCACTTAGTTTGTTCAAGAACCACCAGTCAATTTTCGTCAAATTTTGCAGTGTTTCCACCGTATAGCCTCTGCGGAACGCTTCTGCTAGTAAGAAGATACGCTCGTCGTCTGGTTTTACCAAACGAAGTTCTAATGTTTCTGTATCTAGTAAATCCGTTTCTTTCAAGAACAAGCGGTGAACACCGATTTCTAGGGAACGAATCGCTTTATGAATGGACTCTTCGAACGTACGGCCAATCGCCATAACTTCGCCAGTCGCTTTCATTTGTGTTCCTAGCTTACGGTTTGCTGCTGTGAACTTATCGAACGGCCAACGTGGAATCTTGGATACGATGTAATCCAGTGCTGGTTCGAAGCAAGCATACGTTTGTCCAGTAACAGGGTTAACCAGTTCATCAAGTGTGTAACCAATCGCAATTTTCGCTGCCATTTTCGCAATTGGATAACCAGTTGCTTTGGAAGCAAGCGCTGAAGAGCGACTTACACGCGGGTTAACTTCGATTACATAATATTGGAAGCTATGTGGGTCTAGCGCGTATTGAACGTTACATCCGCCTTCGATATTCAAGGCACGAATGATTTTCAAGGATGCGGAACGCAGCATTTGGTACTCACGGTCCGACAATGTTTGACTTGGAGCTACTACGATACTGTCGCCTGTATGTACGCCAACTGGATCAAAGTTCTCCATGTTACACACAACGATACAGTTGTCGTTCGCATCACGCATAACTTCGTACTCGACTTCTTTCATACCCGCGATACTGCGCTCTACGAGACACTGACCGATTGGGCTGTAACGAATTCCGGAAGCAACGATTTCCGTCAACTCTTCCATCGTGTTACAAATACCGCCGCCTGTTCCACCTAGTGTGTACGCAGGACGAATGATGATCGGGAAGCCGATTTCATTAGCAAAATCAACCGCTTGTGCTACTGTTGTGACGATAACGCTATCTGGTACTGGTTGCTCGAGTTCTCTCATCAAGTCTCTGAAAAGGTCACGATCTTCCGCTTTCTCAATCGCTGTAAGTTGTGTTCCTAGAAGCTTAACGTTCTCGCTCTCAAGAACGCCTGCACGAGCAAGTTCAACGGCCATGTTAAGACCCGTTTGTCCACCTAGTGTTGGAAGCAAACCATCGGGACGCTCTTGACGAATGATTTGTGTAACGAACTCAAGTGTGATCGGCTCGATGTATACTTTGTCAGCCATGTTCGTATCTGTCATGATCGTAGCTGGGTTGCTGTTGATCAGGATAACTTCCATACCTTCTTCTTTCAATGCTTGGCAAGCTTGCGTACCAGCGTAGTCGAACTCCGCCGCTTGACCAATAACGATCGGTCCGGAACCGATAACGAGAATCTTTTTGAGTGTATTATTTTTTGGCATATTGCAGTTCCTCCTTCACAGATGTCAATGCCGTGGAAGCATTCCACTGAGCAAGCATTTGCGCTTGGCGCGGCTGCTGTGGGTTATCTAGTTTGTGCTGACGAATCAGCGAGATGAAATCATCGAACAGGTAGCTGGAGTCGAATGGTCCAGGTGCTGCCTCTGGGTGATATTGAACCGAGAATGCTGGATATTGCTTGTGGCGTAAGCCTTCGATTGTGCGATCGTTATTGTTAATGTGCGTCACTTCAAGGTTCGTTCCTTGTACGGAATCTTCCTTAACGGTGTAGCCATGGTTTTGCGATGTAATGTAGCAACGACCGGAAATCAAATCTTTAACCGGGTGGTTACCGCCGCGATGACCGAATTTCAATTTATCTGTATCCGCGCCGCAAGCTAGTGCGAACAATTGGTGGCCTAAGCAAATTCCGAACAGTGGAATGTCGCCGAGCAAACCTTTGATCATTTCTACTGCGTGTGGAACATCCTTCGGATCCCCAGGGCCGTTAGAAAGCAATACACCGTCTGGTGCCAAACGACGAATTTGTTCAGCAGTTGCATTCTGTGGAACAACCACAACATCGCAATCGCGTTTGCTAAGGTCACGAATGATTCCGCTTTTTGCACCGAAGTCAACGAGTACAATGCGTTCTTTGTGTCCAGGAGCACCGAATACACTTTTCGTGGAAACACGGGAAACTTGATCCGTCATAAGCGGCGTGTTTTTAAGAGTTGCCATCAATTCTTCAACGGATTTATTGGACGTTGTGATGATGCTTTTCATTACGCCGTAGTGACGAATTTTACGAGTTAACATGCGTGTGTCGATACCGCTGATCCCAACGATGCCGTATTCTTTCAACAGGCTGCCAAGTGTATACTGAGCTCTCCAGTTACTTGGGATTTCTTCATGTTCACGCACAACGAAACCATGGATGAATGGACGCACGGACTCGAAGTCATCGCGAATCACACCGTAGTTTCCTTGTAGTGGATACGTCATCGTTACGATTTGTCCACAGTATGAAGGATCCGAAAGTACCTCTTGATAACCTGTAATCCCTGTATTGAATACAACCTCGCCGACGGATTCACCTTCACTACCGAACGATTTTCCTGTAAAAAGAGTGCCGTCTTCCAGCAACAATCTTGCCTGCATGTTCTTTCAACTCCTTCGCTATTGTCAGGCGGTTCTCACGAACCGCAGATGTCATGCTTACCATGTAATGATTCAAGGACTTGCATAAAGATTAATCTTTCTGTATAAATATACACGATTTTAACGCAATCGTATAGATGCTTCTCGGGATTTAGGCTTTAAAATTAAGGCTATTTCTTGAACTCAAGAGTATACAACTTTACCGGAAGCAATCGTAACAACCGGCCAACCTTGCAGCTCCCAACCGATGAACGGGGTGTTCTTGCTGCGTGAAACAATCTCTTCTTTCACAACTGCTTTCGTTGTATCCAGATCAACGATTGTAATGTCTGCCGCGCTGCCCACTTCTAAAGTTCCGTATGGAAGACCGAATACGTCAGCAGGCTTTTTGGTCATGCGATCCACTAGGAAGCCAAGTGTCCATTTGCCTGTAAGTACAAATTTCGTATACAGCAAGGAGAATGCTGTTTCGAAACCAAGGATTCCGAATGGTGCCATCATCATGCCTTTGGCWTTCTCTTCTTCCGTATGCGGTGCATGATCCGTTACGATGATATCAATCGTGCCGTCTTCCAATCCTTCGATAACAGCCTGTACATCACGCGGTGTACGTAGGGGCGGGTTCATCTTCCAGTTCGCATCCATCCCTGGAATGTCTTCTTCTGACAGAAGAAGATGATGCGGACACACTTCTGCAGTAACCTTGATGCCGAACTGTTTGGCATGACGGATCAAGCGAACGGATTGCTCTGTGCTGACATGACATACGTGGTAGTGTACCCCAGTTGCTTCCGCTAGCAATACGTCGCGGCCAACATGAATCGCTTCGGATTCATTCGGGATACCTTTCAGACCATGCTTTGTCGCGAAAGTCCCTTCGTTTACCGGCGCTCCTACAACCAATGTGTCATCTTCACAGTGTGCGATGATTGGCATACCGAGTGATGCGGCAAGCGCCATTGCATCCTTCATCATTTGCGCGCTTTGAACGCCAACGCCATCGTCCGTGTACCCGATTACTCCCGCTTCTTTCAACGCTGCGAAGTCCGTTAGTTCACGACCAAGCTCGTTCTTCGTGATCGTTCCGTAAGGAATGACGCGCACAACACCTTCTGTTGCTGCTTTATCTAATATGTAATTTACCGTATCTACGGTATCAATAACCGGTCTTGTATTTGGCATGCAAGCAATTGTTGTAAAACCGCYTCTTGCCGCAGAACGTGTTCCAGTTGCAATGTTTTCTTTATGTTCGAAGCCAGGCTCTCTCAAATGCACGTGCATATCAATGAAACCAGGTGATACAAGCTTGCCAGCAGCGTCAATGACTTCATGACCMGCTGTTTGTGGTACTTCACCATTAGAAGCATCAACGACCTGTGTAATTTTATCATTTTCGACTAAAACATGTTTCTTCGTTTGTACATTATTCGCATCAACGGTAAGTCCGTTTAGAATCCAAATTCCCATTGTGATATTGTCCTCCTAGTATTCGTTTGGGGCCCCCGCAAAGTAATCGGAATCAACTTCAGAGCTTGGCTTCACTTTGTGGGGTGTTTTTATGATAAAGCTCGTTCGATGACAGCCATACGAATCGGCACACCATGAGCAATTTGTGTAAAGATCTTGGACTTCTCATGTTCCACGAGTTCATCATCTAGCTCCACATTGCGATTTACTGGAGCTGGATGCATGATGATCGCATGAGGCGCCATGCGGCTTGCACGCTCTACCGTTAATCCGTATTGTTCGCGGTATTCTTCAGCTGATTTGATAAGCCCTGTATCGTGACGTTCCAGCTGTACACGAAGCATCATGACGACATCGGCTTTCAAAGCTTCTTCGAAGCTGACATATGGCGCGAACTCGGCTAGCTCAGGAGCCTGCATACTGGCAGGAGCACAGAACTGCACTTTGGCTCCAAGAGCGATCAGCCCCCAGAGGTTCGAACGAGCCACGCGACTGTGTAGAATGTCTCCGATGATGGAGACTGTTAAACCTTTGATTGCGCCGAATTGCTTGCGCATTGTATAGAAATCAAGCAACGCTTGCGTTGGATGCTCGTTATTGCCGTCCCCCGCGTTGATGAGCGGGATTTTGATTTTCTCAGCAAGCTCTTGAAGCACACCATTAGGCTTCAGTCGAATTACACCAGCATCAATCCCCATGGATTCAAGCGTGCGAACAGTGTCGTAGATGGACTCGCCTTTTTGTACACTKGATTCGGCTGACGAGAAGTTCAGCACATCTGCACCGAGACGTTTTTGCGCTAGCTCAAAGGAGAAGCGAGTTCTTGTACTATTTTCAAAAAATAAATTGGAAACGAATTTCCCATGGAATTGGTTATTTACTTTGCTAGGGCTTTGTTCCCAATAGGCTGCACGATCCAGAATGCTTGTGATCTCCTCCGCACTTACGCCTTTCAGTCCCAAGAAATGTCTAGTTGTTGTTGTGCTCATGCTACTCACTCCTGTTTCCCCCTCTGGATAATAACTTCATCTTTATCATCAATTTCCGTTAACATCACTTCTATGCTCTCACTCTTGGATGTCGGTACATTCTTGCCCACATAATCAGGCCGAATGGGTAACTCACGATGCCCTCTGTCCACAAGTACAGCCAGTTGAATCATTTGCGGTCGGCCTAAATCAATTAGTGCATCCATCGCGGCTCTTACCGTTCTGCCGGTATACAGCACATCATCGAAAAGGATGATTTTGCGATCTTGGATTTGCATTTTGCCGCCTTCTTGCACGTTCTCCACCGATCTGACTTTCACGCGATCATCGCGATAAGAAGTGATATCGATCTCTCCCACTGGAATCGGTACGCCTTCAATTTCTAGAATCCGTTCTGCTACGCGCTTCGCTAAGTAAATGCCTCGGGTCCGAATACCAATTAAGGTACAATTCTCTACACCTTTATTCTTTTCCAGTATCTCGTGTGCAATCCGCGTAAGTGCTCTACGAATTCCCATTTCATCAATAATGGTGTGTTCGGCGGTCTCATTCATCGTTTTCGCCTCCTGGCTAAACTATCTTCGTCAGCGTTCACATACGTTTTCTGGTGGTAAAACCAAAAAACTCCTTGCCCAATTCTTGGCAAGGAGTTTACGAGTGCATAAAGAGATAGAGCGGGGCTGCTGGATGCGCACATCCTTAAGCTTACTGAATTCTCGATTCAGTATTACCCGACTTTTCTTATCGTTTTACCTTGCCAGCCTCTCTGGACTGTTTTTAAAGGCACATATGTAATTAAAAGAATTATGCCACTTTCGACAGGATAAGTCAATGTTTTTTTGACATCATACATAGATCATTCCTTGGGCAAGTCTTGGAGCATGTGTTATAATTTACATATAAATCTATCTTTATTTCCTATTATTTAGTATCGTTGTGGCCAAAAGGTTAAGGAGGAAACTATGTTCAAATTGTTTAGGTTTTTGAAGCCTTACCGAGTTTCAGTGGTTGTCATCATTACATTGATGCTTCTGCAATCACTAGCTCAACTGTATCTGCCGACTCTCCTCTCTGACATTGTAGATGTCGGTGTGGTAAAAGGTGATGTCAGTTATATTCTGCGATTTGGAGCTTATATGCTGCTCGTCGCAATGGGCGGGATGGCCTGTGTCATGGTGGCAAGTTATCTGCTTGCCAAGACAGCAACTGGCTTCGGAAGGGATCTACGACGCAAGCTCTTCTCCCATGTCGAGAGCTTTTCCCTTAATGAATTTGATAAGCTAGGCACGTCATCACTGATTACGAGAACGACGAATGATATCGCTCAGGTTCAACAGTTGGTTGTCATGATGCGGATGTTCATTGGGGCACCAACCATGCTTATCGGCGGTGTTATCATGGCTACCTACAAGGATACGCATTTGGCTCTTGTATTGATCGCCGTAATCCCGATTCTAGTACTGGTCATTGTTGTTATTATGCGTAAGGGTATTCCGTTATTCAAAACACAGCAAATCAAAATTGACGGCATCAACCTTGCTTTGCGGGAACATTTAACAGGTATTCGTGTCATTCGAGCTTTTAACCGCTCGAACCATGAGAAGCTTAAATTTGAGCGTGCCAGCCAAGACTTCACGCAAACTGCAATCAAAGTTAACACCATCATGGCCACAATGATGCCGATCATGATGCTTGTATTCAACCTCGGCATGATTGTTATTTTATGGTATGGCGGGATTCGTATTGATAATAGTCAAATGCAAGTCGGCGATCTCATGGCCTTCATTCAATATGCCATGCAAATTATGTTCAGTATGTTTATGATGACCATGATCTTTATGATGATTCCCCGTGCATCTGCTTCAGCGGTTCGTATTAATGAAGTACTGGCTATCGAATCCGTCGTACACAATGCTAAGAACGCCGTTAACCTGAACGAGGACCAAATTACGGTTAATTTTAACCATGTAACCTTCAGTTACCCTGGTGCAGAGCAACCTGCTATCCAGGATATTTCCTTCAGTGCTAAACCAGGTGAGGTTACAGCTATCATTGGAGGAACAGGTTCAGGCAAAACCACACTCATTAATTTACTTCTGCGGTTTTATGATGTCGAGTCCGGTTCAATCACGTTGAACGAACAACCCCTCCCTACAATTGCACTTGAAAGCGTACGTGAACAAATCGGATATGTTCCGCAAAAAGCCGTTCTCTTCTCTGGTACAGTGGCTGATAACCTCCGATTCGGGAATGAACTAGCCACAGAGGAAGAGCTTACTCGTGCAGCAACTACGGCACAAGCTGCCGATTTTATTGGCGGTATGAAAGACAACTTCCAGTCCGTTCTCGCACAAGGCGGCACCAATTTGTCCGGTGGTCAGAAGCAACGTCTTGCCATAGGTCGGGCACTTGCTCGCAAACCGAATATTTATATTTTCGACGATAGCTTCTCCGCCTTAGATTTCAAAACGGATGCGAAGCTTCGCGCCGCCCTTAAAACAGAAACAGAACGTGCCACGATGATTATCGTCGCTCAGCGTGTTAGCACCATTATGGACGCTAATCAAATTATCGTTTTAGATGAAGGCAGAATCGCGGGTATTGGCACACATAGCGAACTCATGAAAACGTGTGAGGTCTATCAAGAAATTGTTGCTTCTCAGCTATCAGAGGAGGAAAGTGCATGAGTGACAAACCGAAAGAACCACAGCGCCCCCAAGGCGGCATGAATCCGGGTTTTATGGGCCGAGGCGGTATGGGCATGGGGATGCCTGTTCAGAAAGCGAAGGATTTCAAGGGTACTTTGAAAAGACTACTAGCGTATATGCAGCCTTTTCGCGTCTCCATATCTTTTGTTCTCCTTGCGGCTATCCTAAGCACGCTATTTAGCATTATTAGCCCGAAATTAATGGGTAATGCCGTCACCAAGCTATCTGAAGGCGCAATCGGTAAGATGAAAGGCATCGCTGGTGCCAAAATCGATTTCGATGCGATTCTCCAAATTGTCATTATCCTAGCTGCTCTATACGTATTCAGCTCCATATTAATGTATATCCAACAACGAATCATGGTAAAAGTTACACAGCGTATCGTATTTAATTTACGTAGAGATGTTAGTGAGAAGCTTACGCGTGTTCCCTTATCTTTCTTCGATGCCAGAAGTCATGGGGATACGATGAGCAGAGCAACGAATGATGTGGATACGATAAGCTCGACGATGCAGCAAAGTTTGACGCAGCTCATCACGTCAATCGTTACGTTAATCGGGATTATTATCATGATGCTGACAATAAGTCCTCTACTCACCTTAGCTACTATTATCACCTTGCCGCTTAGCATTTTGGGAACCAAAATGATTGCTACCCGTTCTCAGAAATATTTTAAAGGACAGCAACGTACCCTAGGCGAGCTCAACGGACATGTCGAAGAAATGTACACCGGACACACGATCGTGAAAGCTTTTGGAAGAGAACAGCAATCTGTTGATAAATTCAATGAAATTAATGACCGGCTGTATCATTCCGGCTGGAAAGCTCAGTTTATTTCAGGGCTTATCTTTCCAGTAATGTCTTTTATCGGGAATATTGGCTATGTTCTCGTTAGCGTCATTGGCGGTATTATGGTTACGCATAATGCGATTAAGATTGGTGATATTCTAGCTTTTATTCAATATTCCGGTCAGTTTAGTATGCCAATTACGCAAGTGGCGAATATCGCTAACGTGATACAGTCAACGATTGCAGCGGCTGAACGCATTTTTGAATTATTAGATGAACCCGAAGAAGTCCTTGAGAAGAAAGACTCGCAAAAAGTTCAAGAAGTTCATGGTCATGTACAGTTTGAAGATGTCACTTTCTCATATAAAGCAGATACGCCATTAATTACGAATATGAATATCGATGTAAAACCAGGACAAACTGTTGCCATTGTTGGACCTACAGGAGCAGGCAAAACAACGATCGTCAATCTCCTGATGCGCTTCTATGAATTGCAAAACGGTCGCATTTCCATCGATGGTGTTGATTCACGCCATATGACGCGAAGTGACCTCCGCGGGCTGTTCGGTATGGTACTGCAAGATACGTGGCTCTTCAATGGCACAATCCGTGACAATATCGCCTATGGGCGGGTTGGTGCGACTGAGGAAGATATTGTTGACGCGGCGCGCGCTGCCTATGCGGATCATTTCATCCGAACACTTCCTGATGGGTATGATACGATTTTGAATGAAGAAGCGTCCAATTTATCCCATGGTCAAAAGCAATTGCTTACGATTGCCCGTGCGATCCTAGCTGATCCGGCCATCTTGATTCTAGATGAAGCAACGAGCAGCGTAGATACGCGGACAGAAGTCTCTATCCAACGTGCGATGAATAATTTGATGGCCGATCGTACAAGTTTCGTCATTGCTCATCGTCTGTCTACCATTCGTGAAGCTGATCTGATTCTAGTCATGAATCAAGGAACCGTCATCGAACAAGGCACGCATGAGGAGCTTCTGGAGCAGCAAGGTTTCTACGCGGAGCTCTATAACAGTCAATTTGCACAAGAAGCTGTATGAAACAGGTTGGCTCTCACGCCTCCTTTCTGCTAATATAGGAGAGTCAATCATAAATTTGAAGGAGATGTCACCATGTCTGAAATGAATACCCTAGAAATTATCCAATTTATTAAAGAAAGCAAAAAGAAAACTCCGGTGAAAGTATATGTAAAAGGAAACCTGGAAGGCCTTGAGTTCGGCGAAGGCAGCCAATCCTTCATTACTGGCGGAAGCGGTGTCGTTTTCGGCGAATGGAGCGTGCTTCAGCCGATTCTAGAAGCTAATAAAGATAAAGTTGTTGATTTCGTAGTTGAAAATGATCGTCGTAATTCTGCTATTCCTATGCTAGATTTGAAACACATTAATGCACGCATCGAGCCAGGCGCAGTTATTCGCGATAAAGTACATATCGGCGATAACGCGATTATCATGATGGGCGCACTTATCAACATCGGTGCTTCCGTTGGTGATGGCACGATGATCGACATGAACGCTGTTCTTGGCGGACGTGCACAAGTAGGTAAAATGTGTCACATTGGCGCTGGCGCAGTTGTAGCTGGCGTTATCGAGCCACCTTCTGCTCAACCTTGTGTGATCGAAGATGACGTTCTTGTTGGCGCTAACGCGGTTATTCTTGAAGGCGTACGAATCGGTAAAGGTTCCGTAGTAGCAGCTGGAGCAATCGTAACGCAAGATGTTGAAGAGTACACAGTCGTTGCAGGTGCACCTGCTCGCGTCATCAAGAAAGTAGACGACAAAACTAAATCCAAAACCGAAATTCTAGCAGACCTACGTACCCTATAAGGTGAACTAGATCTGGAGGAAATCGTTATGCTTAGCCCTTTTGTAGAGCTGCGACGTCAGTTGCATCAAATCCCAGAGCCGGGATTCCAAGAGTTCAAAACGCAGCAGCTTTTACTTGAGCAATTGGCCAGGCTGCCGCAGGAGCGTCTTACGATCCGCACATGGCGCACGGGCATTCTGGTCTATATCAAAGGATTAAACCCGAGTAAGCGGTTTGGTTATCGCGCAGATATGGATGGGCTTCCGATCACGGAAGAGACGACGTTGCCCTTCCCTTCTCAGCATCCAGGCTATATGCATGCGTGTGGGCATGATTTTCACATGTCTATCGGCATGGGGGTTGTGACACACTTCACGGCGAATCCTATGCAGGATGATCTTGTTGTGTTGTTCCAGCCAGCTGAAGAAGGTCCTGGCGGTGCGTTACCGATGCTAGCTGCCAAGGAATTGCAAGATTGGATGCCTGACCAGATGGTTGCGCTCCATATTGCGCCAGAGTATCCTGTCGGTACGATCGCTGTCCGACCTGAAATCTTGTTTGCCAACACATCGGAGTTGTTCATTGATCTGCTTGGCAAAGGTGGCCATGCGGCCTACCCGCATCAAGCGAATGATATGATCATCGCGGCAACGCAAATGGTTGGGCAGCTTCAAACCATCGTGTCCCGAAACGTGAATCCGCTGGATTCCGCTGTGATCACGATTGGCAAAATGGAAGCTGGGACGAAGCAGAATATTATCGCGGAGAAAGCTCGCTTAGAGGGCACGATTCGCACCTTATCTGCTGCTTCCATGAACAAGATCAAAGGACGCATCGAAGCGGTTGCCGCGGGCATTGAAGCTTCCTTTGAATGCGAAGTCACGATTGATTGGGGTTCGAATTACCGTCAAGTGTATAATGATCCCGCATTAACCGTGGAATTCATGGACTGGCTTCGTGGACGCGGTAACGTTTCGTTGTTCGAGTGTACTGAAGCCATGACCGGCGAAGACTTTGGTTACTTCTTGGAGAAAATCCCAGGCTTTATGTTCTGGTTAGGTGTGGATACACCGCATGGCCTGCATCATGCCAAACTTGATCCCGATGAGCGCGCCATTGATGTAGCTATCGATACGATTACAGCATACTTGCGATATAAGTCTAGCTAAAATGAATAAGCCTCTCGATCAACCAAAGTTATATTTGGTTGATTGGGAGGCTTTTTGTATGTTTGATGATTGGATATTGAGTTCATTTCCCTCTACTTCCTCACTCCATCTTCTATCCTGTCCATTTACTACTAACACAGCTATCTAAGTTTACTTCAACAGCTCTCACTCTATTTCAGCATCAAACTTTCCTCCACTTTTTCACACTCATTATTACTCCACCCCAATTCCCACAATCACACTATTTCAACTATTTCAACTATTTCAACTATTTCTACTACTTCTACTACTTCTACTTTCTTTCAACACTATTCCCACTAACTTAGTATTCCTACTTTCCCTCTACTTCATTTCCCACAAGTACACCATTCCTACTTTTCCAGCTCAATCCACCTAATTCTCCACCCCAACTTTCAACCGCAACAAATCAATTAACTGGATTATATGTAGCTATTTTTGCCAAAACACCTTCCAAAATACAAATAACTGGATTTCATGTAGCTAATTGTGCTCATTTTACTTTAAACTAACCATTCCTTTGAAATTAGCTGTAGATTTTCCATCTAATCATAAATTCGGGTCTGAAACGAGGAAATTAACTGTATGTTTTCCATTTATTGATGGACAGCTAGGTGGTCAGAGGTGTATCATTTTTTATTTTGTTGGCGGTTCKKGGTTCGGGTTTCGGGTTCGGTTGTTGGAGTGCTGCTCAGGGTTCGCGCGGTTTGCGCTTAGGCAGCAGCAGCTAGTGGTCCCTCCAAATTCCACAAAAAAACCACCGCTGCTACCAGCGATGGTCCCTTTTACAACTTGCTTACAAACCGCTGAAGTCGATCCAGCGATTGCTCCAGCACTTCCTGTGCATAGGCATATGAAATCCGGATGTAGCCTTCCCCGTAGGAAGTGAAAGCATCTCCCGGCACGACAGCAACATGCTCTTCATGCAGCAGCCTCATCGCAAATTCTTGCGATGTTAAACCGAACTTTGCAATGGACGGGAACAAATAGAAAGCGCCATCCGGCTTCTCTAGTTCAATCCCCATTGCGATCAAACGATCGTAGACATAATCCCGACGAGCTACATAAGCTTCACGCATCGGAAGTGCATCATCGATCCCTACCGTCAAAGCCTCCAAAGCGGCATACTGGCTCACTGAGCTAGCACAAGTCACATTATATTGGTGCACCTTCACCATATGTGCTGTGAGGTACGCAGGAGCCATTGTAAACCCTACACGCCAACCTGTCATGGCATGAGATTTGGACAAGCCATTAATGACGATTGTCTTTTCGCGTAACTTGCCGACTGTCGCAATGGAACGATGCTGAACCCCATACACCAACTCGCTATAGATTTCGTCGGATAAAATAAATAGCTCCCGGTCTGCCAATAACTCGGCCAAGTCAGCAATTTCCTTCTCTGTGAGCACCTGACCTGTCGGGTTTGACGGATAACATAGAATAACACAACGTGTTTTCTCTGTTAGGTATGGTGCCAATAGCTCAGCTGTTAATTTCAAGCCATTCTTTCTTGTATCCACATAGACAGGAACGCCACCCGCTAAGTGAATCAAAGGCTCATATCCAGGATAAATCGGAGCTGGAATGATGACCTCTGCGCCTGGTGTCAAAATCGTCCGCAACGTGATATCAACCGCTTGACTAGCACCTGCTGTGACGATAATCTCATCCGCCGCGCGATACTCCTGGCCATACTTGACCTTCACAAAATTAGAAACAGCTTCTCTAAGCTCGATTAAACCAGGGTTTTGCGTATAGACCGTTTTGTTTTGATCCAAAGCTCTTTGTCCCGCTTCGATAATATGCCGCGGCGTAGGGAAATCAGGCTGTCCGATCGTTAAGGTCAAAGCTCCAGGAATCGTGCTGACTAGATTCGAAATTTTACGAATACCTGATATTTGAATATCTTTGACTTGCGGGTTAATCAAATGCTCCAACATGAGTAGCTCTCCTCTCTCCATTCGAAATAAATGGCTACGCCGTCCTTCTTGGACGGAAGCATTTATCCAGAAATATAACCAACTTATATTGTGAAACATATAAATTTTTATATTTGAACAAGAACTATGTTGTCCGTATCGTTGATATGAGGTTCTCCATATCAGGAGGAATTGGCGCTTCGAACTGCATCCATTCCCCTGTTCGTGGATGTGTAAAACCTAGAATAGCCGCATGTAAGGCTTGACCATCCATCAACATGCCTTTGCTTTTGCCATACATCGGATCCCCAACTAACGGATGGCCTATGAATTTCATGTGCACGCGAATTTGGTGCGTACGCCCCGTTTCCAGCTTTAACTCAACTAAAGTAAAGTCACCAAACCGTTCGATAACGACGAAGTGCGTTACTGCGGTTTTGCTATTTTTCTCCGTAACGGTATACATCTTACGATCATGAGAATCGCGTCCAATCGGCGCATCGATCGTCCCTTGATCATGTTGAATATATCCGTGTACCAATGCAATGTATTTGCGATTAACCGTGTGTGCCTTCAATTGCTCAGCAAGGCTTGCGTGAGCCTTATCATTTTTGGCTGACATGATTAAGCCTGAGGTGTCCTTGTCAATTCGGTGCACAATACCTGGGCGAAGCTCACCATTAATGCCAGATAAGTCCTTGCAGTGGTACATTAACGCATTCACTAAGGTGCCCGAGTAATGTCCAGGCGCTGGATGAACTACGAGTCCACGCTGTTTGTTGATAACGATCACATCACTGTCCTCGTATACAACAGTCAGAGGAATGTTTTCAKCCAGCAACTCCACGCCTTGAGGCTCTGGAACCACTAACGCAATCACATCATGCAGAGACAATTTATAATTAGGCTTTACTGCTTTCCCATTCACCTTAACATGACCATCTTTGACCCACTGTTGGACAAGTGTTCGAGAAATATCTTCTTCCAACGCTTCTGTAATAAATTTATCGATCCGTTCGTTGGCAAACTGATTTTCAACCGTCCATTCAATTGGCTCTTGAGTCACGGACTCAGGTGAGGTCTGGTTTGTGTTCATGTGTTGCTCCTTTTTTCTCTTTTCGTGAAGCTAGAATCGATTCAATGAAGATCAGGATAACCCCGACAACGATACATGAATCCGCTACATTGAAAATTGGGAAGATATAATCGACTTCCTTGCCAAAGAAGTTAAAATCAAAGGTAAACTGGAAGAAATCCACAACTTCTGCGAACAAAGCACGGTCTACGAAATTACCGAATGCTCCTCCAAAAAGTAAACACAACGCGAATGGAAGCAACACTTTGCCTTCACGAATGGTGCGCTGCATGTACCAAACAATACCGCACAGCACAAGTATAGTAACAATGATGAAAAACCAACGTTGATTTTGTAAAATACCGAAGGCCGCACCACGGTTACGATGGGATGTAATCATGAAAAAATCCCCAATGACAGGACGCTCTTCGCCGAGCGGTACTTTTTTCACAATGATCCATTTCGTAACTTGATCAAGAATAAATGCAAGAAGTGCATACAGGTAATATTTCAAATATTTCATCTAAGAGTACCTCCTACATTGTGAAAAGCTTGTACATTCCTATTTTTCAAGGAATTACCTCACTAAAAAAAGCGGTCTATCGGCATCATAAACGGTATGAATGAGCTGTTAGAAGGGAGCTGTATGACCTATGAGCCATTTAACCGAAGAGCAATTACAATCCTTATATGTACAACTGTTGGAGGAAAAGGTTGCACTAGAAAAGCATTTCGCTTCAAATGATCAATTTGGACTCGCAAATTCATTCTCAGATTCCATAGGCGAGCTCTCCATGTACGATAATCATCCCGGTGATATCGGGTCCGAAGTTTTTGAACGAGCGAAAGACATTTCGCTTAATGAACACGCAGAGATGCATTTACAACAAGTCAATGAAGCTTTAGCTCGTATGGAAAGTGGCGATTATGGCGTTTGTATTTTTAGCCACCAACCCATACCGTATGAGCGCCTGCAAGCCATTCCCACAACTTTGTACAGCATAGAACATGTGCCTGATCCCGACCAATCGTTCCGACGTCCTGTTGAAGAGCAGGTTCTTTATCCACCGTTCGGGCGTACGAGCTTCGATGAGAAAAACAACGAAACAGAATTTGATGGTGAAGATGCCTGGCAAATCGTTGAAAGCTGGGGAACTTCAAATACCCCCGCTTTCGCAGAAAGCAACCAAGTAGAAAGCTACAATGACATGTACATTGAAGCCGACGAGTTAGAAGGCTATGTAGAGTCATTCGAAAGCTTTGTAGCCACTGATCTCTATGGTGAACATGTTACCATTGTACGAAGTAAAGCCTATAACGAGTATATGCACAGCGATGAAGGCGATCCTTTTCTTGAACCCGAAAGAACTGCCGATTTAGACGATGAATAAATACAAGAAATGACCCTGATTAAAAACAGGACAAACGAGCTTCGCATGTCGCGCAAGCTCGTTTGGTTCCTCTACTCGTGATAATGAGCAGACACAACATCATTACATCTGACGCAGAGTGTTGGATGCTCCTTACTGTGCCCAACCTCTGGCGTTACTATCCAACAACGTTCACATTTCTCACCGCCTGCAACAGCGATGGCAATGGCAACATCTTTGGACTGAAGTGCACCTTCTGGTACAGAAGTACCGACGGGGTGAAGGTTAACAGCGGATACGATGAACAACTGATCCAATTGCACGAATTGTGTCAACAAAGCAAACATCGCTTCATTTGGATACAAATTCACGGCTGCCCCCAAGGAATTACCAATGACTTTCTCCTTACGCGCTTCTTCTAGCGCCTTCAGCACGTCATCACGTACTTCCAAGAAGGAATTCCATTTAATCTCCAACTCTTCGTTATAAACACTCGTTTCTACTTCCGGTAATTCAGCAAGTTGCACTGAGCTTAAATCTACACCTGGAATGTATTTCCAAACTTCATCCGCAGTATGAGGAAGAATCGGTGAAATAAGCTTCGTAATCGCAGTCAAAGCAGCGTATAGCACGGTTTGTGACGCTTTACGTGCCGGATCMTCAGCCGCATTCGCATACAGACGATCTTTGATGATATCCAAATAAAAGGAACTCATTTCTACCGCACAGAAGTGGTGAATTGTTTGATACACAACATGGAATTCGTAGGCTTCATAAGCTTTAATAACTTTCTCGATCATGCGGTTCAAACGAATCAACGCATAGCGATCAAGTTCGGATAGTCTCGCATAAGCAACACGATCTGTAGCCGGATTGTACTGACTCAAATTCCCAAGTAGGAAGCGCATAGTGTTACGAATTTTACGATATACCTCAGTCGTTTGGTTCAAAATATTGTCCGAAATTCGGTGATCGGATTGATAATCCACGGAGGAAACCCATAGACGAAGAATATCAGCGCCTAATTTGCCACAAACCACATTCGGATCAATCGTGTTACCGATGGATTTGGACATTTTGCGCCCTTCGCCATCTAGTGTAAAGCCATGACTCAGAATGCCTTTATACGGCGATTTCTCTCTCGTTGCTACACCAGTGATCAGGGAAGAGTTGAACCAACCACGATACTGGTCTGAACCTTCTAGATACAAATCAGCAGGCCATTGAAGTTCTGGACGCGACTCGAGAACCGCAACATGACTGGAACCGGAATCAAACCATACGTCCATAATGTCTGTCTCTTTGCGGAATTCACCGTGACCACATTTGGTACAGCTAGTGCCGTGTGGAAGTAGATCCTTCTCATCCTTGATGAACCAAGCATTCGAACCTTCTTGCTCGAATAACTGGGCAACATGTTCAATTGTTTGCTCGTTAACAAGTGGCTCATTACAGCTGCGGCAGTAGAAAATAGGAATCGGAACGCCCCACGCCCGCTGTCTGGAAATACACCAGTCTCCACGATCAGCGATCATGTTGTGTAGGCGTACTTCGCCCCACTCTGGCGTCCATTTCACTTGCTTGATTTCATCCAGCATCTCTTGTCTGAACTTATCGATCGACGCAAACCATTGCTCCGTAGCACGATAAATAACAGGCTTTTTCGTACGCCAGTCGTGTGCATATTGATGCTGAATGTCAGCAGCTTTTAACAAAAGACCGTTCTCTTGCAGCTTCTCAATGATCAGCTTGCCGCCTTTTTCATAGAACAAGCCTTCATACCCTGGTGCTTCAGCCGTAAAATGTCCTTGATCGTCAACAGGACACAACACGCCAATGTTATATCTTTGACCGATAGCGAAGTCGTCTTCCCCGTGTCCAGGAGCTGTGTGAACACAACCTGTACCCGCTTCTAGTGTCACGTGCTCGCCAACCATAACAAGAGATTCGCGATCGTAGAAAGGATGTTGGCAAGTAACAAACTCCAACTCACTACCTTTTACTGTCGATAATACCTCGTATTCACTCCAGCCGATTTCTTTCGCAGCTGTTGCAAGAAGACCTTGTGCCAGCACATATTTCTTCCCATTCGCTTGAACTACTGCGTACTCGAATTCAGGGTGTAAGGAAATACCTAAGTTCGCTGGTAATGTCCAAGCTGTCGTTGTCCAAATGACGATGGCAGCATCTTCTGGAAGCTTGCCTTTGCCATCCTTTACTGGAAAAGCGACGTAAATGGATGTTGAAGTTTTCTCTTTGTACTCGATTTCTGCTTCAGCCAATGCGCTCTCAGACGATGGGGACCAGTACACAGGCTTCAAGCCTTTGTAAACGAAGCCCTTCTGTACCATCGTACCGAAGACACGAATCTGTTGAGCTTCGTATCCAGGTTGTAGCGTGATATACGRATTTTTCCAATCTCCGCGGATACCAAGGCGTTGGAATTGACTCTTCTGCTTCTCAACGGACTGCAAGGCGTATTCTTTGCAATATTCACGGAACTCGGGAACCGTCATCTTCTTACGATCGACTTTCCCGCTGTTCGTAATCACTTGCTCGATTGGCAAGCCATGTGTATCCCAACCTGGCACATACGGCGCGTCGAAGCCTTGCAGTGTTTTAAAACGTACGATAATATCCTTTAGCACTTTGTTTAGTGCGTGACCGATATGAATATCTCCATTCGCATAAGGAGGCCCATCATGTAAAATGAACTTCGTTCTCCCCTTACGACTTTCTTGTACCTTCGCATAAATGTCTTCTGCTTCCCAATGCTCTTGCATTTTCGGCTCTGCCTGCGGCAAATTACCTCTCATTGGGAATTCTGTTTGTAATAGGTTTAATGTTTTTCCATAATCCATCTTTACCACTCCACTCCTGGTTCAATCTATCCTAGTCTAAAAAAACAAAAAAAGCCTCTCATCCCAAAAGGGACGAGAAACTCAACTCGCGGTACCACCCTCGTTAAAAAGCCTCATGAACACGCGCCTAAAGGCGAGTCGAACAGAGCTTCTTCACTCGATCATGTGTAACGGCATGACCCGTTTCTCCCTACTTGGGTTCAAGAGACGCTCCTGGGGGATATTCGGTACGTTGCAGAGATTAGGCTCACACCACAACCCTAATTCGCTGACACTGCTCATAACGCCCTACTCGTTCCAGTCATAGCTTTATTGCGATACTTTTAACAGGAGTATACCCAATCTGACAAGCATAGTCAATATGATACCTGCCTACTGCTCCATGCCTACTCTTCCTTATGTTCAAACTGCATACTTTGCCAGCCTTCTGTATTCAGTAATTCAAGCTGTGCTTCAAGTAAAGTCCGAAAGCGCGTACGATAAATGGACGCTTGTTTCTTGAGTTCTTCGATCTCAAGAGCTACTTTGCGAGAACGCGTCAATGATTCGTTAATAATCCGATCCGCATTCTTCTCCGCTTCTTTCAGGATTAACTGCGCTTCTTTCTTCGAATTGCTTCTTACTTCATCCGCAGCCTCTTGAGCCACGATGATTGTTTTACTCAGCGATTCTTCAATATGCGTGAAGTGATCCAAACGCTCCTGCAAGGCCATCGATTGATTCTGCAAATCCTTATTCTCACGAATAAGCGCTTCATAATCCTTGATGACTTGATCTAGGAATTCATTCACTTGATCCTCATCATAACCACGAAACGAACGTGAAAACTCCTTATTATGTATATCTAGCGGTGTTAATGGCATCAGTGCCCCTCCTTAGCGTTTTGCGCAGCAAAACTGACTTCGTAAGCATAAGCTGAGCTCGTCTGAAAGCTAGCCTACACCCATGTCTATACAGTTCAGTTCGACAGAAAATTAGCAATTCCTGCAAAGTTCGTGGATAAATTATCCACGATCATGCAAACTTGCCAATCTTCACACGAATTCGACCTTTTTTCGATACGCCTTCCACTTCAAGCACTTTGAACCTACCAAAACCCTGTAAGGAGATCATATCGCCTTCTTTCAGTGGCTTGCTTGGATCTTCTTCTAACTTCCAGTTCACGCGGCAACGACCGGCTTGGATCGGTATTAATACTTTGGCTCGGCTAAGCCGGAATACATCGCTTACAATTCCGTCCATTCGCATGGAGGCAACGGATAGATGGAGCTCATCCAATTGCGCTTGCGCTACTTCCAGCTTATCTAAAGAGAGCAATTCCGTTTGGACATGTACTCTATGTACTTGTGATAAATTCAAATGCAAATAGTCTGCTGCATCTTGAGTCACCAAGCAATGGCAGCCACCCTCTATAACATGAATATCGCCAACCTTGTCCCGCTTCATGCCGAGTCCAAGAATGGCGCCCATGTAATCTCCGTGTTCTAACGTAAGAAATTTGCCATCCCCTGAGGATACAGCTAACACGGCCATCGCCATGTCTTCACTATCCAAGTTGCGGTAGTCAGGCGCAATAATAGCACGCTTACGCTCTGCTGCTTCATAGCCGCCATCCAGTCGGCAATGTACATCCGGGTGTCGGTTGACGAGTGAATTGAGTATGAAAGCCTGTCTGGGATCGAGGAAATCGGTTAACTTCACGGCATGCTGCTCGGCAGCTCGCTCAATCCAATCCCAGGCTTTATCAACAAAATGATGCTCGTCTTGGTGAAAATGTCCATAAATATCCTTCGTCAAGACTAGAAAATCCCCACGATGAAATCAAGAACAGCAAAGATACCCATGACGACAAATTTCAATGCAATCAACGCCACGATTGGCGAGAGGTCAATGAAACCGATGCTTGGTATGATTTTGCGGAATGGAGCCAAATACGGTTCAACCAGCTTCGAAAGCAGTCCACCGACAAAACTGCCACGTGCGTTTGGAAACCAAGATAAGATCAAGTAACCAATAATCATGAAATAATAAATTTCTGTCAAAACGCTTAAAAAAGAGTAAACGTTATCCACGTTGTTTCCCACCTCTGTCTATGTGTTTGGGGATATGCGTCTATTCCTCGCCCATCATCTCAGAGATATGACCATGAATATCTACTGAGTCTGGTGTACAGAGAAAAATATTCGGTCCAAGCTTAGAGATAGACCCATTCAATGCGTAAACCGTACCACTCAAGAAATCTACAATTCGGATTGCTTGATCGCCGCGAACTCGTTGCAAATTAACGACAACCGCTCTACGAGCACGTAGATGGTCTGCAATGTCTTGTGTTTCCTCATAAGTGCGAGGTTCACTAAGCACAACGCGTGAATTCTTCTGTGAATGAATACTGACGACATTCGCCTTATTTTTATTACGTAATTCGTATGGATTGGTTTCAGGTTCTTCTGTTGATTCTACAATCCGTTCACGCTCTACAATTTCTTCCTCTTCCTGAAGTCCCAGAAAGTTCATAAATCGGTTATACACACCCATAGCGCTTCCCTCCTATCGAAATCATACACATCGGAATCCAGTTCCTCATGCCCTTAGCCTTCTTTGCCTACTAATACAGTACCCAAACGAACCCAAGTTGCACCTTCTTGAATGGCCACATCGAAGTCGCCTGACATCCCCATGGAGAGCTCTTTCACTTCATAAGGGAACAACTTACGTTCATTCAATTGATCCCGAAGCTCACGTAATCCTCGAAAAACAGGTCTCGTTTCTTCCGATTCTAACTCATAAGGGGCCATCGTCATCAATCCGCATACACGAATATGAGCAAGCTTGCTTACTTCTTCAGCAAATTGAAAGAAATCTTGAGGCGATACGCCATATTTCGAAGCTTCACCAGAAATGTTCACTTGCAAGAAACAATTGACTTCTATTCCCAAACCAGCAGCTTGCTTGTCTAACTCTTTCGCTAGCGACATCCGATCTAATGAATGAATATAAGCGAATTTGCCAATGACATCCTTCACCTTATTCGTCTGCAAATGTCCTAGAAAATGCCATGTACCACGCTCATGCAAAGCTTCCCACTTCGGCTTTACATCTTGCCAACGATTTTCCCCAATATGATGTAGACCGGTATTCAATACTTGTTCTGTCGTTTCTAAAGATACATATTTGGTTACTGCGATGATCTTAATGTCATTTTCTTGACGGCCTGACTCCCGACATACGGTTGCTATCCGAGCTTCAACCTCTTGTTTGCGTTCCAATACGCTCATTCTCTCTACACCTCAATTCAAACACGCTGCCTGTTCCTGTTCCTTAGGGGTGAAGACCAATCCAAGCGATCATTCGCCCTGTGGAACCCCCTTCCTTTCGATGCGAAAAGAAGAGTTCAGTTCGACAACTCGTACATAACTGAGTTACTTCGATATGGGACGACAAAATTCCTGCTTGCTCGATCAATTTCTGATTTAATAATTGCAAATTCAACATGTACTTCCCGTTGCCTTTATCGGTAATAATAGCATCTTGTTCCTCGGCCGATATCTGCGTTTCCTCAAAAACCAACATAACACGCGATGCGACCGTCTGATCAACCTCATAACAACAGGCGCCAATTGAGGGTCCTATTGCTGCTCGGATATCCCCTGGCTGACTACCAAAAGTATGTGTCATTAAGGATATTGTAGCCATGGAAATGTTTAACACAGTACCTTTCCAACCTGCATGGGCAAGACCCACCACACGCTGAACGGGATCATAGAAAAATAACGGCACACAATCCGCAAATTGCGCACAGAGTACGATGCCTTTCTCCTTTGTTATAAATCCATCCTTCGCTTGAAGAGCTGTTTCTCTACGATCACGCCCCATGCCCTGCTCGTTCAGACTGACGATAGCAATGTCTTTCCCGTGTACCTGCTCCGCATATGTAAAAGATGTAAATGGCTGTCCTACAGCGTCTGCAACGCGCTCTCGATTACGCACGACATCCTCCTGGTTATCATTCACATGCAAACCGAGATTTAGCGTTGAAAAAGGGGCTTGACTTACTCCACCTAAACGAGAGCTGAAGCCGGCAGTAATCTCAGGAAATAATGACTTCCACGGAGCTATTGGTAAAAGGACTGGTTGATCCTCTTCTGAATGTAAGGACGGTTGTATGACAAATGGTTCCAATGCAAATCCCTCCAACCCTTTTTGTATATCTCTACTTTAGCACAAAATAAAAAGACACACGATGCCTGATCAGCTGCTCTAGTGCTGATACAGCGTCCCCGTGTGTCCAACGTCAATTTTTAAATTGACGATTAAACTCATATACCACTTCGGTGTCGTCCGTTTGTCGATATGGCCGTACGTCTTCTAGCTTAACGAGCACAACGTCTGCACCAATTTTCACGATATGCTTCCAAGGAATGATAACATCGGTCCCTGTTCCAAACAGTCCAAAAAATCGACTCTGATTCGGAACAACAATGGATTCGATTCGTCCTTGACGCAGGTCAAGCTCTAAATCACTGATTTGTCCAAGCTTTTTGCCGTCCACAATATTAATTACGTCCTTCGTCTGGAAATCAGATATTTTCATGAGGCCTATCACCACATATCTCATTAGAATTTGTACTGATTTTTTATTAGTATATGTGCCTTATGGGCAAAATGTCCTGTCAAACAAAAAAAGACCTTCACGGCTTGTCTACCAAGGCCGTTCCAGTCTTTGTTAATTGCACTTAGGATTTCACATGTTTCTGCATCTGACAAATAGCCGATTTCTCTAACCTTGAAACTTGTGCTTGAGAAATGCCTATCTCATCTGCCACTTCCATCTGGGTCTTCCCTTCAAAGAAGCGCATTGAAAGGATCATCTTTTCTCTAGCATTCAACTTATGCATCGCTTCTCGCAATGCGATACCCTCAATCCATGACATGTCTTTATTGCGCTCATCGCTTATTTGATCCATCACATAGATCGGATCGCCTCCATCATGATAAATGGGCTCAAATAAGGATACTGGATCTTGAATGGCATCAAGCGCGAACACAACATCTTCTTTCGGTACGTTCAAGGCTTCAGAAATTTCATAAATAGATGGCTCGCGTGAGTTTTGATTCGTTAGACTGTCTCTAACTTGCAACGCTTTGTAAGCAATATCTCTCAAGGAACGAGAAACGCGAATCGGGTTATTATCTCGTAAGTAGCGGCGTATCTCACCTATAATCATCGGTACAGCATAGGTCGAGAATTTGACATTTTGACTTAAATCAAAGTTATCAATGGCTTTCATCAAACCAATACAGCCAACTTGGAAGAGATCGTCCACATACTCTCCACGATTGTTGAACCGTTGAATCACACTCAGTACCAACCTTAAATTGCCATTGACCAATTTCTCTCTTGCAGTTCGTTCCTGTTTTGTTTGCAGGTCAGTGAACAACTCACGCATCTCTGCATTGGTTAGCACAGGCAGTTTAGCGGTGTCAACTCCACATATCTCAACTTTATTTCGGGTCACCGTGATTACCTCCCAAGGAGAAACATTACTGTTAATTATCCCCGTGAGCGGTCGATTTATTCCTGTCCTATCCCTTGCTCAGCCACTTGACAAAAGGGTACTGACTCGCTCCCTCCCGTGACACCTGAACAATTTCGACATTTACTGCCAAAAAAAAATTTCAGACCATCTTGTTAAACTCTTTGCGAAGCCGCTTAATAATCCGTTTTTCCAATCTAGAGATATACGATTGCGAAATACCTAACAGGTCTGCAACGTCTTTCTGAGTCTTTTCTTCCCCATCTTGCAACCCGAACCGCAGCTCCATGATAATACGCTCACGTTCACTAAGCTTATCAAGCGCCTTATGTAAAAGCTTCCGATCAACTTGTTCTTCGATATTGCGGTAAATGGTATCATTCTCTGTGCCTAATACATCAGACAATAGAAGCTCATTACCATCCCAATCAATATTCAACGGTTCATCAAACGATACTTCTGTTCGAATTTTACTATTTCTGCGCAAATACATCAGAATTTCATTCTCGATACAGCGTGATGCGTAGGTAGCCAGCTTAATTTTCTTCTCGGGGTCAAATGTGTTTACTGCTTTGATGAGACCAATCGCTCCAATTGAAACCAAGTCCTCGATGTTAATACCCGTATTCTCGAATTTTCTCGCTATATAGACAACCAATCTCAGGTTGCGTTCAATCAACATAGCTCGAATAGCTGCATCCCCAGATGGTAATTTTTCCAATAAGTATTCTTCTTCTTCACGAGTAAGCGGCGGTGGCAATGCTTCACTACCACCTATGTAATAGATTTCCTCACCTTTGAGTCCTAGCATCATCAAAATGCGATAATACGTTAGTTGAAAGAGCAGTTTCCACTTCAAGAACATGTTAGTTTCCTCCTAAGAGTTTTGCCATAGCAAAACTTTCATCGTAAGCTAAGCTGCGTTTTCCAATGGAAAACTGACTTTATAGTATTAAACCATGTACTGCCGTTGAACCTCTCATGAATCTTGTACTGACAACTTATCTTGAAACATTAGCCTGCTTGAATCAATGCAGGATGGATAATGGCTTGGTAGGAACCATCGCTGCACAGCTTCCCTCCGTCGAGCCCTATAAGCACCTTCGTTGCCTCCAATTGCGATTCATTATGAATAATCACCACCTTATCGGGTTTAATCGCCAGCATGAATTGCGTATTCCGGTTGACCCCACGGTAAGGTACGAGTCGCAAACGATCCTGCCAGATAAATTCCTCTACCCCTAAGCCGCTGATGATTTGATCCACATCTGATGAGCGTATCCTTTGCAGCCATTGCTCAGGCAGAACATCTCCCCATTCCGATACTTCCATAACCATAACGGGTGTTCGTGTCAATGGATCATACAGTTGGTTACCCGTATCGATCAACCCTTTGCAGGTTGCACTGAAATCCCCAATGTGAATCGTGACCTCGGCCAAATAGCTCGTCATAACCTCACGCTGCTTACTGCTTTGAAATACGGTTCTAAACCACCAGATGAGAGGAAGCAGCAGTAGGACCACAAACAAGATGCTGCCGATTTGAAATTGGAATACGGCGACACCAGATTGCGTAAATACGATTCCCTTCATAACATCCGAGGAAGAGGCAAGCACATAATGGATGCCGAACATCCCACCAGCAACAGCAAAATTGATGAGTAAAAAAGTTCCCATATTCCGCAATAAATTTTGTAAGGAACCGTAACCAAAAGCGGTCATAATCATACCTGTACAGAACATACATTTCACAGAAAATGTAAAAAGCAAGGTTGGAACTGGTAAAAACATCATAACGACATAAGAAGCCCCTAATGCTGCAGAAAGTGCAATTCTCCACCATGTGAACGCTATTTTCCGCGTTTTTGCAGTGACCAATAGTAACGCTGCATCCACCAGAAAGTTCAACAGGAAAATGAGATCCGCATAGACGACCATGCCATGCCTCACCTCCAAGAAGGGCACTATCTAGCAATTTCGTGACGAAACTTTAAGGTTCTAAATCAGTATATTGGATTCCAAGTTCAAAGTCTGTCTAAACATGCTAGTAGGATGCTACTTTTTTTGTCAGTTAGCGCGGGCTTGTCCACAGGAGAAAAGCTTACAGAACAACAAAAAACCGAAGCTTCTACATCAAGTAGGGCTTCGGTCTCTAGACAATTATTATGTAATTATTTGTCAGTATTGCGTCCGCGATTTCGTAAGAAAGTCGGAATATCTAATTGATCATTAGAAGGCTGTGCGCCAAATGGTTTAAGATTATTTAAGCGATTGTCAGGTGCTGACGTCTCTGGTTGTCCTGGTGAAACCGGACGTTTGATAGATTGATGAATCGGAGCCGCTTTATGCTCGAAACCAGTTGCAATAACCGTAACTAAGATCTCATCTTTTAATTTTTCATCGATAACAGCACCGAAAATCATATTTACCTCAATGTCAGAAGCAGATGCCACGATATCAGCAGCTTCATTCACTTCGTACAAGCTAAGGTTCATACCGCCTGTGATATTCATCAGAACACCACGAGCGCCTTCGATTGAAGTTTCCAACAAAGGACTAGAGATCGCTTTTTTCGCTGCTTCTGCCGCACGATTCTCACCTGTAGCTACCCCGATCCCCATAAGGGCGGAACCGCGTTCAGTCATAATCGTTTTAACGTCTGCAAAGTCCAAATTGATAAGTCCTGGTACTGCAATCAAATCAGAGATCCCTTGAACACCTTGGCGTAGAACATTATCCGCTTCGCGGAATGCTTCAAGCATCGGAGTCTTTTTGTCAACAATCTCAAGTAGACGATCATTCGGGATAATAATAAGTGTATCTACTTTCTCTTTCAATGCAGCAATCCCTTGCTCCGCTTGCAAAGAACGCTTACGTCCTTCGAAAGTAAACGGTCGCGTCACCACACCAACCGTAAGTGCGCCCACCTCTTTTGCGATTTCCGCAATGACTGGAGCAGCTCCTGTACCTGTACCGCCGCCCATACCTGCCGTTACGAACACCATATCTGCGCCGCGAAGCGTATTCAGAATCGTCTCCCTTGACTCTTCTGCTGCTTTCTTCCCGACTTCAGGATTTGCACCTGCACCAAGACCGCGGGTCAATTTATCGCCAATTTGCAATTTATGAACGGACTTGGCCAGATGAAGCGCCTGTGCATCCGTATTTACGGTAATAAATTCTACACCTTTAACACCGTTTTCAATCATGCGATTAACTGCATTGCTACCGCCGCCACCAACACCAATGACTTTAATTTGAGCCAATTGGTCTAAATCCATATCAAATTCAAACATATGAGCCATATCCCCCTAACTTAACGTTCACTAAATGAATTCACTGAAGAAATTTTTAACTCGATCAACCCAACCTGGCTTTTGACTATCGGAGGATTTTTTGGTAGTCTTTGCAGCCACTTTTTTGGTGATGCCTGAATTACGATTCTTCATGTATTTGGAGACGAATTGAATAATACCAACACCACTTGTGTAGGAAGGATCACGTACCCCGATGAAATCAGGCACTGCAATGCGTACAGATGTAGCCAGTTCGGATTGTGCAATCGCCAGTATACCTGGGATACAAACTGTTCCACCTGTAAGTACATACCCACCTGCAAGATTTCCAAATCCCAAACGGTGAACTTCGGCACGAATTAATTGAAAAATCTCTTCGACACGAGGTTCAACGATATTTGCAAGATCAACCTGAGAGAACTCTTTTTCAACATTGCTGCCCATTCTCGTCACTTTAAACACTTGATCAGGCGCGGAATCATCAACGGATGCACAGCCATATTTCAATTTGATCTTCTCAGCAATTTCCAACTGCGTATGTAAGCCAATAGAAATATCATTGCTGATAAATTCTCCGCCAATCTGAATCGTTGACGTTGCAACTAAATTACCCTCGTCGAAGACAGCAATCGTCGTTGCTCCAGCTCCAATATCAACCAATACGGTCCCTACAGCCTTCTCATCTTTGGAAAGTGCCAAATTACCAGATGCGAGCGACATTAGAATAAGTCCTGCAACTTTCAGTTCGGATTTTTCCACAACACGCATTAAATTATGTATGCCCGTTTTCGCTCCAGTAATAATCGTCGCTTCAACTTCCAAACGAACACCGATCATTCCGCGTGGATCATTAATACCTTCTTGCCCATCAACCAAATATTGCTTAGGTACAACTCCAACTATTTCACGTTCGGGAGGTAATGCGATGACCCTAGCCGCTTGAATGACGCGATCAATATCTTCTTCTCCGATTTCACGGTCCTCATTTGAAACAGCAACTACGCCGTGACTTGATTGAAGAGAAATATGATTTCCTGAAATTCCAACGTAAACCTCGGAAATTTGTATACCGACCATTCGTTCAGCATGATCAATGGCACTTCGAATTGAATGTACCGTTTGATCAATGTCAACGATTGCGCCTTTACGAATACCCTCTGACTCGGCAGATCCCACTCCTATTATATTAATGGTTCCGTTAACAACTTCCCCAATAATAGCTCGAACTTTGGATGTACCGATGTCTAAACTAACAATGATATCATTGTTGCTCAAGCCCCTGGCACCTCCTGTAACTTAGGTAAAATTGCAAAATCTTCACAAATACTTTTATACGTATTCCACACAACCGCCATATTCCCTCTTTTTTCAACATTTTTTTTGCATTTGAAAACCAACTTCAACTTCTCATTTCAATGTTGTAAAATGCAAACAATTTCGCCTAGTAAATACAAGAAAAAATAGAGTATGCAGATAGAGCCTATTTAACCATAAAACTAATTTTAACATTATTTTCAGAGATTGAGTAGTCTCTGCTAGAATTTTTGTGAGTTTCTCYGCACTATGGCGGTTGTTATGGCTTTGGTGTTGCTTTCGGCGTAGGTTTCGGGTTGGTCTTAGGTTCCGTTTTGGAATCTGTTTTGTTATCTGTCTTGGAATCCCCGCTTGTTGCAAATGGTGTGTGGTATTCAGCTTCGAGCATTGTAATGACGCCATTGGAAATGTGGTCCTCTGCTAAACCAGCAATATAACCTGGCAGGTTATCTATTCGATCAGGCAGATAGGAAATGGTTGTATGGATTTCAAATTGTGAGCGTGTATATATCTTAATTTTGTCAGGGTACGATTCCGAAGGATCCGGCTTAATCTCTGAAACGTCTGACAAAGCACTCTGCGGGATTTCCCCTAGTATTTTACAAAGCGCCGCTTTATTCGGATCCGTATCGGTCCACCCCGTTAAGATTGGCATATCGAGCGGGATACCGCTGCCAGCTGGCAGTTCAATGACGTTGCCATCTGCGAGCACAGCTTGCTTTTTACCATTAGGATCGATTTGGAAAGCTACTTTAGGGAATTCTTCGACTTGAATGTGAATGACTCCTGGGAACATCTTCTCCACGGCAGCATTCTTGATCATAGGCATCTCAGAGATCCGCTGTCCAATCGTCTTGGAGCTTACAGCAAAAAAACGATCTCCCACTGCAACTTGACTAGCTTGTCCAATTGAATCGGAGGCTAATAGCACATTTCCCTCAACATCAATCCGACTGATCCGACTAAGTGAGGATTGGAAGAACAAAATGACTAGAACAGTTAGGAAAAAAATGATCAAAAAAGCAAGCAGCTTCCGATTCGTACGCGTACGCGGCTTAGGTACAGGCAGCGTTGGTACTTTGTTATCTTCGGACAAGAGGGGCACCACCTATTTATATTTATTACATTGAATGAAGCCACACATTTAAAATGAATATCGTGAATCCCCTCCTGTTTGCAGGAAGGGATACGCGATAGCCACACAAGCTATTACTCACTGGGAACCGGAGCTTGACGACGCACAGAAGCACCAAGTCTGACTAGCATATGTTCGATCCTATCATAACCTCTATCGATGTGATGAATTTGCTCAACGATCGTTGTGCCATGCGCAGCTAGACCGGCGATTACAAGAGCAGCACCAGCCCGTAAATCAGTTGCTTCAACAGTAGCTCCATACAATCTAGGCACACCACGGATAAAGGCTGAACTCATATCTACGCGAATATCTGCGCCCATTCGGGACAATTCATCCACGTGCTTAAATCTACCTTCAAATATCGTTTCTTTCATCACACTTAATCCATCTGCTAGAGATAAGAGCACCATGACTTGTGATTGTAAATCCGTTGGGAAAGAWGGATGAGGCGACGTCACGATACGTTCAACTGCTTTGGGTCTTGCCTTGCAGCTTACATGTATTATATCACCGTCTGCGCTGATTTGAACACCTGCACGCTTAAGCACATGGATAACCGATGTTAAATGAGCAGGGTTTACTCTTTCCAAAGTAATATTACCTCTGGTAGCCGCTGCAGCAACTAGAAAGGTCCCTGCAACAATACGATCTGGAATAATCCGATATGTGCAAGGAGACAACGTAGTAACGCCACGAATCGTGATCGTATCCGTTCCTCCTCCAATAATATCCGCGCCCATCGCATTCAAGAAATTTTGCAAATCCTGTATCTCTGGCTCGCGAGCAGCATTATAGATCGTTGTCGTA
This sequence comes from Paenibacillus sp. 2RAB27, assembly GCF_052115445.1. NCBI lineage: Bacteria > Bacillati > Bacillota > Bacilli > Caryophanales > Paenibacillaceae > Paenibacillus > Paenibacillus sp. 2RAB27. The sequence continues at coordinate 80,819 of NZ_JBFRGR010000008.1, read as the reverse complement.
CCTTCCGCTCTCACGGCGGCCATCATGATATTCTCGGTCGCCCCGACGCTAGGAAAGTCCAAGAATATCTCATTACCTTGTAAGGTTTCTGCCGTACAGACGATTTTATTGGAAAATTCTTCAATCTCAGCTCCAAGAGCCTGCAAACCTTTGAGGTGCAAATCAATTTTACGTTCGCCGATCGCACAACCACCAGGTTGATATACTGTGACACTGCCGAATCTAGCGAGTAGCGGACCCATGAGAAAGATGGAAGAACGCATCTGACCCATCAATTCTTCGGGGATGTGGGAGGAATGAACTGTGGATGTTGTTATGGTTACTGTATCTCCTTGCTGCTCGGCTCGACAACCAAGTGAACGAAGAATTCGAAGCATGGTGTCGATATCGAGCAGATTAGGAACATTGTGTAAAGTATGCGTACCACTAGCAAGTAAGCATGCAGCTAATATGGGTAATGCGGCGTTTTTAGCGCCGTGTATCTGGATGGCTCCCGTAAGAGGTCTTCCACCTTCGATAACGAGCTTCTCCAAAATTCCACCTCCGATTTACCTCTCACCCATTACCAGAACCTCAGGTACTAGCTTAATACCGTACGATTGCTCTACGATCTGCTGTACTTCGTTGATAAGGGCAAGAACGTCCTCGGCTGTAGCTTCTCCTGTGTTAACAATGAAATTGGCGTGAAGCATAGAGATCTCTGCTCCACCGACACGTTTGCCTTTCAGGCCTGCTTCTTCGATGAGCTTCGCTGCGAAGCCCCCTTCGGGGTTGCGGAATACACTTCCTGCGCAAGCTAATTGCAAAGGTTGGGTACGCAGTCGCCGGTCTCGGTAAGCAGCCATAGCCCCTGCAATTTCGTTGCGGTCTCCAACCTGTAATTCAAAGACAGCCTCTGTTACAATGCCAGGCAATGTGTGCAAAATAGAATGTCGATAAGCATATTGTAAATCTTCTGCCTGCATGACGACCAATTCCCCTGTAGCCAGGATGACTTCAGCCTGCTTGAGTATGCGTGACACATCGGACCCGTGAGCCCCTGCATTCATGTAGACGGCGCCTCCCACAGTACCGGGGATTCCTGAAGCAAACTCCAGTCCGGTCAAACCTTCTCTGGCTGCGAGTACGGACAATTTAATGAACGAATAGGAACCTCCTGCATATACCATCGCGCCTTCAAAACGAAGGGTATCAAGCGCCTGGCCCAGCTTAATCACGACGCCTCGAATCCCTTTGTCTCCGACAAGCAAGTTGGAGCCCCTACCGATAACGGTCCAAGGTACGCCACGCTCATGAAGAAACTTGATAGATGCAGCTACCTGCTCTTTGGAGTGAGGAATAATCAAGCAATCAGCCGGACCGCCGATTTTCCAAGTGGTGTATGGAGCTAGTCGTTCATTCGTTCTTATCTCGCCAATATTTGATGCCTGTAAGTCGGCTATTAACTTCTGCATGGGAAAACCTCCTTCACAGAACGTAGGGCGAAATGTAGAAATGTAAGATTTTAGACATACAAGTTCTAACATTTCAGTCATAAGGAGCTGAGCGAAGACGGCCGTTCTTCGTTCCTTGTTCACTTATGAAGCCTTAGGTGTCTGTCACGGTTATAGTGTAGTTTATGTAAAATCGGTTAGAGTGTGACAATCGCCTATACGCTTTAACAAATTCACAATGAATGGCTATGCGTTTCGATCAATTTCACGATAGCAGCTACGGCATCACTCTCATTACGTGATTGCATCGCTGATTTATACGTCTCGCGGTTCTTATAAAGCGCTTCGACATGATCGCCAAGTCCTTCAGTGGTTAAATCTTCTTCCTGAATCACATCGGCATAACCTGCCTTCTGAAAAGATGCTGCATTCAGAATTTGATCCCCCCGACTGGCTTGACGGGATAGCGGGATTAACAGCATAGGTTTCTCTAAACCTAGAAACTCAAAGATAGACGTTGCGCCTGCACGAGAGATGACGAGGTCCGTCATCGCCAGCACATCAGGAAGATCTTCGTTCAAGTACTCAAATTGTTTGTATCCACGGGTTTGAAGATGCTGGGCAGACACATTCCCTTTGCCACACAGATGCACAATTTGAAATTGTTGGAGTAAGCGACCTAAGTTAGCGCGCACAGCCTGATTCAGCACCTGCGACCCTAAGCTTCCACCCATAACTAATATCACAGGCTTCTGAGAATGGAAATCGCAAAGCTGAAGCGCACGCGCTGCTTTACCACTGTTAATATGTTCACGGATCGGCAAGCCCGTAAGAACAGACTTCCCGCCCTTAATATGCGAAAGGGATTCAGGAAATGTCACACATACCTTCGTTGCAAATGGGATCGAAATTTTATTCGCCAGTCCTGGCGTCATATCGGATTCATGGATAATAACAGGAATATTGTTCATACGGCTCCCAAGAACGACAGGAACGGAAACGAACCCGCCTTTCGAAAAGACTATGGCGGGTTTCAAACGTTTAAGTAACCGATACGATTCATAAACACCTTTCATGACTTTAAATGGGTCTTTTATATTTTTGAGATCAAAATATCGACGCAATTTCCCAGAAGAAATCGGGTAAAAGGAAACCCCTTCCCGATCAATGATCTCTTTTTCAATACCTGTAGCCGAGCCTATGTATTTGACATCCCAACCTTGCTGCTTCAGCTTATGCATCAGCGCTAAATTAGGGGTTACATGGCCTGCGGAGCCTCCTCCGGTAAATACAATTGTCTTCATTCCCCTGTCACCTCGAATAGCGGGATATATTAAGCAGGATGCCGACAGATGTCAGCATGAGTGTCAGTGAAGACCCCCCTGCACTTATGAATGGCAGCGTGATACCCGTTACCGGGAACATCCCAATAACAACGCCGATGTTAATAATGACTTGAACGGCGATCATGCCGATAATTCCTACTGCTATTAAGCTGGCAAATGTATCTGGTGCCGTAATGGCCGCACGCATTCCCCGCCATACTAAGATGGTGAAGAGCAGCAGAACCAATGTGCCTCCAATAAAACCAAGTTCTTCAGCGATGATCGAAAAAATAAAATCGGTTTGCGGCTCTGGTAAGTAACTATACTTTTGCCGGCTCATCCCGAGTCCAAGTCCTACTAATCCGCCTGGTCCAATCGCATATAAGGATTGAATAGATTGATAACCAGCACCAAGTGGATCTTGCCATGGGTCGAGAAAGGCTGTGATCCGCTTAAGACGATAGGGAGCGGCAATAACGAGACCAACAAAACCCGCAACTCCTATCATACCTAGATAGGAAAGATGCAGCAATCTCGCGCCAGCCGTATAAATGATTAGAAGTGACGCACCAACGAGTACAACCCCAGTTCCTAAGTCCGGCTGCAGCATGATCAGACCGAATGCCAACCCCATAATACCTAGAGGCGGCAACAACCCTTTGGTAAGCAGTGTTATCTTGGACTGATTTTCGGATAGCATCTTGGAAAGAAAGAGAATCATCCCTATTTTCATAAATTCAGAAGGTTGAATCCCGAAAGCTCCGATACCTAGCCAACTTCTGGCACCGCCACGAATCACGCCGATACCAGGAATCAAAACAATGACCAACATGCCAAAGCAAACAAACAAGGCCAACTTAGCAAATCGTTTCCACACCAAATAATCAACATTCATCGTGAAGAACATCGCTACAATTCCTAGTACGGCGAAAATCAGTTGTCTTTTTAAATAATAAAAAGAATCACCAAACTCACGAAACGCAAGTACACTACTAGCGCTGTAGACCATAATAACGCCGATTGTCAAAAGCAGCAAGGTCGGAATAATAATCCAAATGTCAGGAGCGGAGCGTGCTTTACCCATTACAGACACCTCTTTGTCAGTTGTGGGCTTCCTCTTACTAACTAGTTTACAGAAGACATCGTTCTGTTCTAATACTAGTCCATTCGAGTGGATAAGCCCTACTTAAAGGTTATGCACGGACTCCTTAAACATGCGTCCCCTGTCCTCATAGGATGGAAACATATCCCAACTTGCACAAGCAGGTGATAGAAGCACGATGTCTCCTTGTTCACACATTTGCCAGGCAAGCTGCACGGCTTGTGAAACCGCGTCCGCTGCATCCTTAGCAGTATCGACGGTTTGTACCTTACTAATCCCTGCCAACTCGGCAATATGCTTGATTTTTTCTTTTGTTTGCCCGATTGTAACAATTCCTTTGATACGCTCACGGAAAGTTGGCAATAGCTCCATGTAATCCGAACCACGATCCAAACCGCCAGCAATTAAAACAACAGATTGATCGAAAGCCTCTATTGAATTCACAGTAGCAGCTGAATTCGTTGCTTTAGAGTTATTGTAAAAAGTTACGCCATCCAGTACTCTCACAAGCTCCAGACGGTGCTCTACGCCATGGAAGTTTCTCAACACATTAGCAATCACAGGCAGAGCTACGCCAGCTGTAATGGCCGCTGCAGCAGCTGCCAAGGCATTTCCAACGTTAAAGCTACCCGGCATGCCCATTTCAGAAGCCGGCATAATGGATTGGACAGAGTTCTGACCGTTTGCATACACAAGACAGTCCGTCTCCGCATCCAAATAGACGCCATAAGCAAGCTTTTCTTTCAATGAGAAATGAAACTGTTTTGCCTTCAAACTTGGCATCAAACGTCGACACACTTCGTCATCCCAATTCAAAATAGCGGTGTCAGCTTCTGTTTGATTTTCAAAAATTTTGGCTTTAGAGGCGATATAATCGTCCATGGAGCCATGATAATCCAGATGTGTCTCATATACATTTAAAAATAAACCAATGTTTGGACGGAACGCTGTTGTGCCTTTTAATTGGAACGAGCTTAATTCAACAACCATCCAATTCTCAGCTGTCACCTCAGGTGTAGCTTCCGTTAAAGCACGGCCAATGTTGCCTGCGACAACCGGCTTCAAGCCCGCTGCATCCAACATCAAGCCGATCAGTGTAGTTGTGGTTGTTTTCCCGTTGGAGCCCGTGATCCCAATAATTGGCGCTTCACAGAATTGATAAGCTACCTCAACCTCTGTCACAACCTCAATACCTAGCTCTTCTGCTTTACGAATCGGGTCTACCGAATACGGAATTCCAGGATTTTTCACAACTAACGCAACCCCCTCATGCACGAGGGACTCCGGATGAAACCCGCAAACAACAGAAATACCCAGAGCCTCCAACTCGTCGGCTTCAGGGCACGCGCTTCGTTCCTTTTTGTCATTGACAGTGACGAGAGCTCCTTTTTGATGAAAAAGCTTAGCTGCAGCGACACCGCTGCGAGCCAAGCCAAGTACGATCACTTCAAGTCCACGATAATCCCGCGGATGCTTCATGTTCTACAACACCTCATTCATATATAATCCGAGCACAGCAAGCACTAGACCTACCACCCAGAAAGTAATTACGACTCGCCATTCGGACCATCCAACTAACTCAAAGTGATGATGAATCGGACTCATTTTGAATACGCGTTTCTTTCTTGTTTTGAAAGATACCACTTGGATCACAACAGATAAGATTTCGATTAAGAAAACTCCACCAATGATAGCTAGAAGAAGTTCTGCTTTCGTTAAAATGGCAACAGCCACAAGTCCACCACCGATTCCTAAAGAGCCGGTGTCACCCATGAATACTTTGGCAGGATGCGCATTGAAGACGAGGAATCCAAGTACAGCACCAACCATTGCTGCTGAGAAGATGGCTGCTTCAGGTTGTGTATTATTCATGGCAATAATGGTGTAAGCCCCAAATGCAATTGCACTTGTCCCCGCTAACAAGCCGTCCAAGCCATCTGTAAAGTTAACGGCATTCGAAGCGCCCAGCATCAAAATGGCCATTAACGGGAAATACAACCAACCCGCATTCATATGATACGAAACGAAAGGAATATAAATATCTGTGCTGTGTCCTTGCATAACAAGTAAATAACAGACAATGGCTGAAATCAATAATTGACCAAACAGTTTTTGCTTTGCTGTAAGTCCCAATGATCGCTTAAAAATAATTTTGATATAGTCATCAAGGAAGCCAACAAGTCCATAACCTAATGAAGCTATTAATAAAATGAGTAAATCTGTATTTTTGTCAGCAAAACGAAGCGTAGCCAAGGAAAGCGCGAGTAAAATAATGACCCCGCCCATCGTTGGTGTACCTTGTTTTTTGAGATGTCCCTGCGGGCCATCTTCACGAATTTGCTGACCAAATTTCATCCGTCTTAAAATAGGTATACATAATGGCCCCATGATTAGCGCAAGCACAAATGCCACACCCATTGTTAATAATACCGCGTTTTCCACGTTGGTTCCCCCTGCTCATTTCCGTCACTCTATTTCAATTAAGGCATTCTATTAGGCTAATAAGCTATGGACAACCTGCTCGAGCCGCATCCCGCGCGAGCCCTTCACGAGCACGAGATCCTCGGCGCGTGCGAGTGCCGCGAGCTCCTCCGCGAGCTGCGCCTTGTCGTCGTAGGCGCGCACCTGCGCCTGCGGGAAGTTCGGAGTCGCTTCATCCGCAATGAAGCGGCCGAGACGCCCGAACGTGAAGACGTAGTCTACACGTTCCGGGGACAACATCGCGCCAATGCCGCGATGGAACTGCTCTTCGTGCTCGCCAAGCTCCAGCATGTCGCCGAGCACGAGGAACTTCCGACCGAAGCCGCTCAGCTGCTCGGTCAGGGCAATCGCCGCCCGCATCGAGGCGGGGCTGGCGTTGTAAGCATCGTTAAGCACGGTCAGCCCAGAGGCTGCCGTGAGCTTCTCGATGCGCATGCTTGTCATCTGCAGCGCGCGAAGCCCCGCTGCAACAGCACTTGGCGTGACGCCGAAGGCCTCGCCGACGGCAATGGCCGCGAGCGTGTTCACGACGTTATGCGTGCCAAGCAAGGGAATGAACAATTCCTCGTACCCCGATGAATTGATGGTGAAGTAAGCGCCATCCGCATCCATCCGGATATCGATTGGGTAGCGATCGTTATCGTGGCCTTGACCGAAACGAATACGTCGCAAGCCCACAGGCAGCACCAGCTCGCCCAGTGCTTGTTCAATTAACGGCTCATCCCCGTTATAAATGATCAAGCTGTCACTCGGCATGCCGGTAACAATTTCCGCTTTCGCACGGGCGATTTCATCTCTGGAACCTAGCTGAAGCATGTGCGACTCACCAATCATGGTGATAATAGCAGCTTCTGGCTCTGCGATTTCAGACAATAAAGCAATTTCGCCGCGTCCGCTCATGCCCATTTCGACGACTGCAAATTGCGTCGTTTCTTCAAGTAGCAGGAGTGTAAGTGGTAAACCAATATGGTTATTCAGGTTTCCCTTTGTTTTATGAACCTCATAGGTGCTTCCTAGGACAGCTGCAACCAAATCTTTGGTTGTCGTTTTCCCATTACTGCCAGTAATGCCGATGATTCGCACCGATAGTTCTTTTCGGTATGCTTTAGCCAGACCCTGAAGGGCTGTGAGTGTATCCTCAACTAGAATGTAAGGGATACCGCTTGGCGCCGCACCATGGTCATCTTGCCAGAGAATGGCCGCAGCCCCCTTCTGATAGGCATCTTCCGCATACTGGTGACCATCAAAATTCTCTCCGATAAGCGGGATAAACAGACTGCCAGCCTGAATGGAACGTGTATCGGTAGAAACTCCTTTAATCAAAATGTCGCCATGAACACCCGACACCTCGCTGTGGAGCATCGTTGCTATTTGACCTAATGTACGCTGAATCACTGTGTTCTCCCMCTTATCGCAGCCTTAGCCACCAAACGATCGTCGAAATCATGCTTGACACCCATGATATCCTGATACGTTTCGTGGCCTTTTCCCGCTATCAATATTACATCTTTAGGGCCTGCCTCTTCAATAGCCTTTTGTATCGCTTTTTTACGATCAGCCAGTAAGATATACTGATTTTCTGGGTAATTAACCTCTTTAAGCCCAGGCTCAATATCTGCAAGAATCGCCTCTGGATGTTCCGTCCGAGGATTATCAGACGTCACAAATACAAAGTCGCTGTAGTGCGCTGCAACTTTCCCCATGATTGGGCGTTTCGTTCTGTCACGATCACCGCCACAGCCGAAAACGGTAATAATCTTACCTTCTGCGAATTCACTTAAGGTAGAAAGAGCATTCTCTAAACCATCTGGCGTATGCGCATAGTCGACTAAGACCAAATAATCCTGTCCCTCGTTGACAACTTCCATTCTGCCTTCTACAACTGCAATACGCTCTATACTAGTACGGATGGCCTCCAAAGGAATCCCTTCCGCTAAAGCAGCAGCGATTGCCCCCAATACATTATACACATTGAATTTCCCTACCAATTGCATGCGAATGGAAGCTTCACCTGCAAAGGAATGCAGTTGAAATTCCGTCCCCTGTGAAGTCATCCGAATATCGGAAGCCCGCACATCGCAATCTTTTTCAATGCCATACGTAATGACTTGTGCAGCTGTCAAGCGATGAAACGTCTGTGAAGCTTCATCATCCGCATTAAGGATGGCATATTGGCGAGCATTCGGATCCTCGGAGAAACCATTACCAAGTCGAGAGAATAGCAATCCTTTTGCTGCCGCATAGCCATCCATCGTTTTGTGATAATCCAAATGATCCTGTGTCAAATTCGTAAATATACCTGAACGGAATTGAATCCCCTTCACTCTTCCCATATCAAGACCATGAGAAGAGACCTCCATGATGCAATAATCGGTCCCTGCATCCGCCATTTTTCTTAGAATACGTTGTAGTTCCAAAGCTTCCTGTGTATTCGTGGCTTTATTTTCTATGTATTCCTCACCAATTTTGATATGGATATTACCCATTAACCCTGTCACATAACCTTGATCCGCGATGATTTTCTCCAATATATACGTAGAGGTTGTTTTACCGTTCGTCCCCGTAATACCGATAATCTTGAGCTCTTTGCTTGGATATCCGAAGAAATGGGAGGAAAGAGCCGCCATCGCATATCTAGCATCTTTCACCACGAGTTGAGGGACAGGTACATCCAGAACTCTTTCCGTGACAAGAGCAGAAGCCCCGAGCGCAATCGCTTTGGGGGCATAGTCGTGGCCATCAGCTGTTAATCCAGGGATGCAAAAAAACAAATCTCCCTGTTTTATTTTACGAGAGTCTGCCTCAATTCCCGTGATCTCCGTGTCTTTATCGCCATGTATGTGGGTAATGAGCAGAGCGGAAGCAAGCTCCTGCAGTTTCATAAGCAACCCTCTCTTCCTAGATTTATCTATCTATTATGGACAATTTTATGCAAGTAGAAAAGCTAAACATGTCTTCTTTGTAAATCTTTTTTTTAAAACCGTAAGGTTTTCTCTATTTCTCTGGATCCACATTTGATAAGAATATACGAATTGTAGAACCCTGATCCACACGTGAGCCTGCTTTAGGTGCTTGAGAGATGACATACTTYCCATTCCCTGATTTGGCCAGCTTAAAATTCATGTTCAGGTCTTCTAATATATCATCAACTGACGCTCCAACCAAGTCCGGCACTTCAACAATTGGAATTTCACCATAGCGATATTCTTTATCAAGTTGATTTTTGTCCGGTTCAACCTTCATGTAACGCAGTGCATCTGCCATGATATCTCTGACGAGCGGAGCTGCAATCAGACCACCGAATTGGATCCCTTTCGGGTCATCCACAGCCGCATAGACTACAATCTTCGGATTGTCCGCTGGCGCAAAGCCAATGAATGACACGATATGCTCATCAGGTGAATAACGTCCATTAATAACTTTCTGGGCTGTTCCTGTTTTTCCGCCAACTCGATAGCCGTCAATAAACGCATTGCGCCCTGTCCCTTTCGCGACAACGCTCTCCAGCGCTTCACGAACTTGTCTGGACGTATCCTCCGAGATCACATTCCGGACTAACTCTGGCTCAACAACATCGACAACTTCACCCGTATCTGGATTGGAAAAGGATTTGGCAACATAAGGCTTAAATAGCTTGCCGCCATTGATCGCCGCTGAGACCGCAGTAATTTGCTGGATCGGTGTCACAGAAACCCCTTGACCGAAAGCGGTTGTTGCTAACTCCACTGGACCTACTTGCGATGGTTTGAACATAATCCCATTCTCTTCACCGCCAAGATCAATACCTGTCTTTTTACCAAAACCAAATCTGGAAATATAGTCGAATAATTTCTCTTTGCMTAATCGCTGCCCCATCACGACGAATCCCGGGTTACATGAATTTTGAACAACTTGCAACATTGTTTCACTGCCATGTCCACCACGTTTCCAACACCGTAACCGAGCACCCCCAACTTCAATGGAACCTGGATCGTAGAATTGTTCATTCTTTAAATCTATTTTCTTTTCTTCTAGCGCTGCGGCAAGTGTAATAATCTTGAAGGTAGAACCCGGCTCATACGTTTTCCAAATTGGTAAATTCCGATTATACGTTTCAGCCGGCGACTCCATATATTTGCCTGGATCATACGTCGGACGGCTGCCCATAGCCAGGATCTCGCCGGTATTCGGATCCATCATGATGGCAATGACATTCTGCGCTTGATATTGCACCATCGCTTGGTCTAACGAACGTTCCATCACTGATTGCAGATGGCTGTCGATGGTCAACTTCACGTTTAGCCCATCTTTCGGCGGTGTGTAGGTATCTGTTGTACCTGCTAATTTCCGGCCTGCTGCATCTGTCATATAGGCAATATTGCCTGCGATGCCTGTCAGTTGTGAATTATATTTCGACTCAATCCCCGTTAACCCTTTATCTATCCCTGCGAAGCCAAGGATATGCGCTGCAAGCGAACCATACGGATAGTAGCGCTTATTATCTTCCGCTACGATGATGCCAGGCAGTTGCAAATTACGCACTTCCTGCGCCTTTTCTATCGTAATTTTACGGCCCGAAGGCTTTATATAGTTTTGCATTTCTTTCTTCGTAATTTGTTTGTATATGTCATCTTCATTGCCATCCAACACTTCTGCCAGCTTAGCGGCTGTAGCGTGAGCATCTTTAATTTGTATAGGAATCGCCACAAGTGTAGGGGTACTCATACTATACGTAAGCGTCAAGCCATTACGGTCTTGAATTTCGCCTCGTTTGGGTGCAAAACCAATCTCTCTTCGCCAACTGTTCTCTGCCAACTTCGCGAGGTCTTGTCCGATCCAAAGTTGAACATAGGCAAGACGGATAATAAGTGCTGTAAAGATGACAGTTCCAATGATTAACGCCGTAAACAATCTGCGACGAACGGTAACGTTAGAAGCCCGCATGAACGTTCAGTCTCCCTTCCCACTATTGTCATGTTCATTCCTAACATGACTATTCGGGACAAACAAGGGTTAGAACAAGCTGTTCACTAACGTTGTTTATTTGCTGTCGTTGTCGTTCGTTGTGTCTCCGTTTTGGCGTTAGGCGTTGATGAGGGCATCGGTGAACCTGTAGGCGCCGCAACAGGGGTTGATCCGCTTGCCGTATCTGTTTTATCACTTAACGGTTTAAGTTGCAGCGTTACGCCACGTCCTTCTCCTGCTGCGGATTGTTCAGATACATACCCTTCCCCTGAGGTTTGACAATCAATTTTGAAGAAAGAACATGTCTCAACAGCGTCTCTCAGAGATCTGCCAACTAGATTAGGAAGCGGCATTTCCTCGACAGGCTGCATGGCAACGTAAATATGCTGCGTTGATAGAATTTGAGTGCCAGCTTTCGGGAACTGATCAACCACTTTCTCACCTTTACCGAACACTTCAAGCGATAGGCCAATATCTTTGGCCGTATCTTTAGCGCTTGTCGATGTAATATCTAACAAATTCGGTACATTAAGACGATTCGCTTCTTTAGTGATCGTTTTCGGCTTTTTACTTGAGGCAACACCCATGTACTGCAAAGACTCACCCACTATTTCTTTGAACGCAGGCGCTAGGACTTGACCGCCTAAATGATAATTCCCACCTAAATCAGGCTGATCTGCGATAAGTGTAATTAAAATCCGTGGATCTTCTACTGGCGCATAGCCAATAAACGAGATTACCCAAGTATCGGATGAGTACGTTTTTTCACCAGGAAGTACGATATTCGCTGTCCCCGTCTTGGCTGCTATCCGATAATCCTCCATATAGGCAAGCTTACCAGTCCCTACTTCTTGGTCGGATACGACTTGCTCTAAATAACCACTCACTTGCGTTGCCGTTTGCGGACTCACAACTTGTCTGATTACTTGGGGTTCATACGCTGTGATTACTTTGCCAGTTTTAGGATCAAGAATGTCCTTCACAATGTGGGGCCACATCAATTTACCACCATTCGCAATGGCTGCATAAGCTGCGGTTTGTTGGATGGCTGTCACAACGACTTTTCCTTGTCCGTAGGTCGCTGTAGCGTACTCAGACGGATATTTCATGTCAATTAGACCTGAGACTTCCCCAGGCATATCGATGTTCGTTTTTTGATCGAAACCAAACTTATTAATATAATCACGCAGCTTATTCTGAGTTAATTTCTCAATTCCTAGCTTTACAAAAGCAACGTTACTAGACCTCTTCAGACCCTCTAAGAAGGTGATTTTCCCCCATCCGACGAGATTATGGTCATGGAGAATACGGTCTGAGACTTTTATCGAACCCGATTGATAGGTTTCTGTCGGATTAAACAATCCCTCTTCCACCGCTCCTGCTAGGGTAACTAACTTAAAGGTAGATCCAGGTTCATATCGGGAAGAAACGGCGCCATTTCTAAAATCTTTCTGCGGATCATAATTCCAGTACGTATTCGGATTAAAGTTCGGCGTATTTGCCATCCCTAGAATTTCCATCGTTTTCGGATCAACCGCGATAGCTGTCAGGCTTTTCGGATGCCATTTGTCATTGACTTTTGCTAAAGCGCTCTCTAAATAAAACTGTATGTTTTTGTCGATCGTGAGTCTAACATTGTTTCCATCTTCCGCAGGTTTAAAGTTAACTTTGGCATCGGGAAGTTCTACACCTTTACCATCTTTTTCATAACTTAGCATCCCCGGAATACCCTTAAGTGTATCGTTCAATTTCAACTCTAGGCCAAGCGATGCTTCACCTTCTTTGTTCGTATACCCTAGAATATGAGATGCCAACGTTTCACCCGGATAGTATCGCTTCTCATCTTCAAGAATTGAAATTCCTACGCTCGCTCTGGTGCCCAGCTTGAGCTTCGTTTGTAGATTGGCAATGAGCACGCGAACTTGATCCGCTTTCTCTTTCTCAATCTTCCAGCCTTCGTTGCGCACTTCTACATTGGCAGCGAAGTCTGTACCATCGAGATTCTTTTTCGTTGCTCTTTCGCGAATCTTATTTACTAGCTCGGCACGCTTCGCCTCAGATTCCTTCAAAATATCCGCTAATMCCTGAGTCACATCCTCAGCAATGTGCAAAGCATCAATCACTTTCGGATTTAGCGCAATCGTATAAGCTGTTGCTTCTACGGCGAGCACCTTATCATTACGATCCAAAATCGAACCGCGTACAGGAGCCAGCACTTTATCCGTTTCCCATCTTTTCTCAGCCTTCTCTAGCAACCAGGATGCTTCTACCACTTGAATCCAATAGACTTTAACCATGAGGACAACRAAAAGAAGGGTGAAAAACCCTCCAAGTAGCAAAGAACGTAACTTAATTTTTTTTGTCATATGAGTACCTGCCTGTTACGGTTTAGAAGCAGCTTTCGTACTTTTGCCACTCGTTGCAGTTGATGTTGTACCAGATTTCGCTTTCGTAGATTGAGCTACGACTTCACCTTGCTTCACATCTTGTAAATTAAACCCGAGACGTACTGCTTCCTCTTTTAAACGATCCGGACTTTGCAACTTCTCAACTTCTTGCTTGAGCGCGCTGTTCTGTGCTTGAATTTCACGGATTTCACCTTGCATTTTCAAAATATTCGCATTCATCTGATAGATCGCAGCAAACCGCCAAATGATCACGCCAGCAACGATAACACATAGTACAACTGTGAATAAATAGAGCATTTTCTCTTGCGCTGGCAATGAGGAATTGCGATAAACAACCTTGGTTGTTTCTTTTATCTTAACACGCTGCTGTGGATTCGGTTTGCGTTTCGGATCAAGTGCCAAATTGCCTTGAATATATGACATCGCTTATTCCTCCCTTGGTCAAAGCTTTTCTGCTATTCTTAATTTTGCCGATCTGGCTCTTTGATTGACTTCTAATTCATGTTCACTTGGTAGAATTGGTTTACGTGTAACGAGCTTCAAATCTCCAGCCTTCTCACAAACACACATTGGAAAAGCTGGCGGGCACGTACATTTCTCCACATTTTTCACAAAAAACTGTTTACAGATGCGATCCTCCAAGGAGTGGAACGTAATGACTGCAATGCGTCCTTGAGGTGCCAAGCAGTTCAGTGATTGCTGAAGCGCTTCTTCAAACGCGCCTAACTCGTCATTCACAGCAATTCTTAATGCTTGGAAGCTGCGTTTGGCCGGGTGTCCCCCTGTCCGTCTTGCGGCAGCTGGGATCCCCTCTTTGATCAATTCCACGAGTTCACCCGTCGTTTCAATCGTTTTCTTCTCTCTTGCTTCCACAATGACACCAGCAATCCGTCTTGAGAACTTTTCTTCCCCATATTCGAATAAAACTTTAGCAATTTTGTCAGCTGGCCACTCATTAACGATTGTTTTAGCTGTGAGCAGCGTATCCCGATCCATTCTCATATCAAGCTCCGCATCATGGTTGTAGCTGAATCCGCGATCACCATCATCCAACTGTGGAGAAGATACACCTAGATCGAACAAAATGCCGTCAACCTGGGGTCTGCCATCTTTCATAGCTTTGGGTACACCGCGTAGTACGTGCTCGATTTCTCTGAAGTTGCTTTTGATAATAGCTACGCGATCTAGATAGGGTGCAAGCACCGTTTGGGCATTGGCTAAGGCAACATCATCTTGATCAAGGGCAATGAGTAACCCTTCTGGTCCTAGTTTGGAAGCGATAAGCGAGCTATGTCCCGCGCCTCCCATTGTACAATCCACGTAAACGCCATCTGGTTTTATATGTAAACCTTCTACAGATTCTTCTTTAAGTACAGTCACATGATGAAACACTCGTTGTCCTCCTAAAAGTTTTGCCTTGGCAAAACTGACTTCGTAAGCATATTCTTAAACACTAAATTTCTATAAATCAAAATTAAAATCGACCAGCTTCTCTGCTATTTCATTGAATGACTGTTCAGACTCATTGGCATAGCTTTCCCAAACTTGCTTACTCCAAATCTCCACACGATTAGAAACACCGATAACGACACAATCTTTCTCTAACTTGGCATGGTCGACGAGATTGCTTGGAATGTTAGCTCTCCCTTGCTTATCAAGCTCACACTCTGTTGCACCAGAGAAGAAAAACCGGGTAAATGCACGTGCATCTGACTTCATTAATGGCAATGCTTTCAGCTTCTGTTCGAGAATTAACCATTCGGATTGCGGATATACAAATAAGCACTGATCCAGACCACGGGTGATGACAAAAGCTTCGCCAAGGGCTTCACGAAATTTAGCCGGAATGATCATTCGGCCTTTCTCATCAATGCTATGTTGATATTCACCCATAAACATAGCATCAAGCCCCCCCTTTCCCTCCACTTTGTACCACTTTTCACCACATTTGAATCAATATTCGCTAAAAATAAAAGAAATCCTGCTTAGTTAGCAGGATTAATTAATTTTTTTTCGTTTTATAGGTCTATTCTGTGCCTTTTGTTCCTTGTTCCGTATCATGGGGTGTATTTTCAGATACTTGTTGCTCCTTCAGTTGCAACCGCAATGCCTTCAACTGTGCGTTCCTCTTGCGCCTGTATACCCAGATTGGGAGTGCAATAAGAAGTAATATCACCATAACGGGTACCGCGGCAGCGAGGAAAACGAGGACACCTTGCATCACAGCGACCAAAACATTCAGGCTAGAGCCCCATGCTTTTTCCACACGTTCCGATAAAGTTAGTTCATTCGGGTCAGACAGCAACGGTTTTTTACCAGTTTGTTGATACATGCGCAGCTCGATGGTGGAGTACGAAACATTTTGATCCAAGTAACGCATCCTGCCTTTGATTTGCTCAATTACCTCTTGTACCTTAGCAAGCTCATTAGAAAAAGCTAGTAAATCATCCGTTTTCGATGCTTTCTCCATAAAACTTAGTAATCTGGTCTCAACAAGCTGTTTCGCCGTTAGACGAGAGCTTAGATCCACGTACTCTTCCGTCACGTCCTGACCTTGTACATTCCGTTGGAGCGCGGGGCTTATCTTTTCTAGGCCGTCCAGCATAGATACAAAACCATTCGCTGCGACTTTAATCGTATACGTCCCACCCCTTTCACCCGTATTCGCACTCTCGGAAAACTGCAAGATGTAAGCGCCACTTAAGGCAACGAGATCCCTTAGCTGGGTTTGAGCTTTACTATAGTCTTCAACTGGCATCACGAGATTAGCCCGATAAATAAGTTTGCGGTTAAAACCTGCCTCTTGGTCGTTCCCGCTAGGAGGCATCACAACATTTGGCGCAGCTGTCTTACCATCCACCGCGGGAGCTTTGGCCGTTGCTTCCTTCGCCTCAGCCGCGGGAGCCGCGTTGCTTTGATTCACTTGTTTCGCGTCGGCAAACTTATCCGATGTCGCATCTGACTTTTGCACGCTATTCATTTCACCTTTGGAAGCGGCCATGGACGCGTCTTGTTGGCTCTTGGAGGAGGAACTACATCCTGCCAGTACCGCCAATACCAGCATACACATGACGATTAATAGCGTTAAGCTTACTCTTGTCTTTATGTTCATTTCAACATGACCCCCAATTTCCATTTATAGGTTATACACCCTTCAAACGGAATGCTATACACGAAAGTTGCATGGAAACAACGCAGACGGTGAAAAAGTGCTAAAGATTTTTGCGATTGGTGGAATGGTTGTGTGATCGGAGTGAGGTTTGAGCGGTCATTGGCTGCGGATTGCTGGGTATTTGAGAGTATTTGTGGGGCTTGCGGGGCTTGCGGGGCTTGCGGGGCTTGCGGGGCTTGCGGGGCTACAACCGCTAGTAATAACCTGGATTGGTATGATCTGTCAGATTAGCAGGGTTGGCGGGGCATGAATTGCACTTTGCACAATATTTAACTGGAAAACATACAGCTATTTCAGAAGAAAATCTCCAAATTTTCGGTTTAGATGTATTTCATGTAGTTAAATTCCCCTCAATTGCTCAAATCGCCGAAAATCCCTGATATTACCTACAGAAAATCCAGTTAAACATGTCAATCAGCCCATTCTAGCTAAATTAACTGTACAATTTCCATCTATTTGCTCCTGGACCCCGATCATCCCTAACAAACTATCACTTACCCCCAACCACAATAAAGGACCAAATGACACTAGTTCGCGGGTTGGCGGGCGAGCTTGTCGGGCGATTTGTTGGCCGGTTCGTAAGTCAGTCCGCGGGTCGAGTCGTGGATCGGTACGTTGGTCGGTTCATAAATCAGTCCGGGAGTCGAGTTGTGAGTCGGGTTCGTTCGTTGGTTTGTGATTTGGTTTGTGAGTCAATTTGTGAGTGAGCGCTCGTGGGGGCGGTCCGTTGGTTAGTGATTAGTTAATGAGTTAATGAAGTTAATGAGCCAAACATACAGTAGTCTTACTCGATTAAAGTATTTCATGTAGTTAATTCCCCCACCCACCAGACTCCCCTTGTAACATCAGATTTCCCTCACCAACAAACTCAAACCAAAATGCCCTCCAATCCACATCAGTGGATCAAAGGGCATCATCATCACTTCACACTTCATATCACATCATTAAATATTCTAGTGCTCATCCCAGCTGTCTAGGTAAGCTTTTTGCTCATCTGAGAGAACATCTACACTCGTACCTAGCGATTCGAGCTTGAAGCGAGCAACTTGCTCATCCAATACATAAGGAACATTGACAACTGTATTTCCAAGGGATTGGTAGGAATCGTTCACATATTTCAAGGACATCGCTTGAAGCGCAAATGTCATATCCATGATTTCAGCCGGATGACCATCCCCAGCAGCTAGGTTAACTAAGCGGCCTTCAGCTAAGATATACACTTTGCGACCATCTGTTAATTGATATTCTTCAATGTTACGTCGAACTGTACGCTTGGAGGAAGACAACGCCTCTAGCTCAGGTTTGTTCACTTCAACATCAAAGTGACCCGCGTTCGATAGAATCGCGCCATCTTTCATCACTTTGTAGTGTTCGCCACGGATAACATCGCGATTACCTGTAACCGTAACGAAGAAATCACCCAATTTCGCAGCTTCGATCATTGGCATAACTGCGAAACCATCCATATACGCTTCAACGCCTTTAATCGCATCGATTTCAGTAACGATTACGTTAGCGCCTAAGCCTTTAGCGCGCATAGCCACACCCTTACCACACCAGCCGTAGCCAACTACAACGACAGTTTTACCTGCAACCACCAAGTTTGTTGTACGGTTGATGCCATCCCATACGGATTGGCCTGTTCCGTATCGGTTATCAAACAAGTATTTACAGTAAGCATCGTTAACAGCAACCATCGGGAAACCGAGTTTCCCGTCTTTTTCCATCGCTTTCAAACGAAGAATACCCGTTGTCGTTTCTTCCGCACCACCGCGCACATTTATAGCCAAATCCTTACGCTCGGAGTGAAGAAGTGAGACTAAGTCGCCACCGTCATCAATAATGAGATCTGGTTTGGATTCCAATGATTTAACAAGAAGCTCTTTGTATTCTTCTGGACTCGGGTTGTATTTGGCAAATACTGTGATTCCATCTTCAACAAGTGCCGCACATACATCATCTTGCGTGGAAAGCGGGTTACTACCCGTGATCGTAACTTCAGCTCCACCAGCTTTAACAACCTTCGCTAAGTAGGCTGTTTTAGCTTCCAAATGCAAGGAGATTGTTACTTTCAAACCTTTGAAAGGCTGTTCTTTCTCAAATTGCTCACGAATTCGATTCAAAACAGGCATGTGCGCCTGAACCMAATCAATTTTCAAATGACCATCCGGCGCTAACGCCATGTCAGTTACAATACTGTTTGTTGCAGTTGTCATCTTCGTTCCTCCTACAAATAATAGATACGATGCATGCCGTCAACAGGTATTGGCGTCTCAAGTAAATGATGCAGCCAAGCATTCCCATAACGATTCAGATAAGCACACCCATTATACACTCTTTCTTGGGGCTTGGCTAACGGAAAAATAGTTAGTCGAACACGGTCCAACTGCCGGATCGCTGCATCGAATTGCGTATGTGACGCTTCGCTTGCCTTATGATGCAAATAATCGATTTGTTCCACGATTTTAGCCAGATTTGTATCACCGAGTTTTTTGACACCAGGATTAATACCACTGAGAGACTCCACAAGGGGAGCGTAGGCGCTAAGGAATGACTCCTTAACAGTTTCAAACCGTTCGTTGAGCTGAAGTGTATCTTGCGCATCCAACCACGCTTGTTTCTTCTCATCAAAGCGTTCCAGAACGTCTGTCAAAGTAAGCTCATATTTGTCCATCTGTTTCTTTATCGTGCCCTCAATCAAAGTAAACTCCAAGCGCGGCACCACAATCGGCATACGCATATGAAAATGTTCGAACGCTTGCTTCGTCAGCGCCCAGTAAGCAATTTCCCCTGGGCCTAGCACTGTCGCCAGAACCGGAAATAAATATTCCTGCATAAGCGGCCGAGACATGACATTATTACTCAACTGTTCCGGTGTTGACATCGCTTTATCACGAAGTTCAGACTTCGTGTAACTAACCGTATTTTTCTTATCCGTAAAGTGCTCTCCCTCACGATGAAGAAGCAACCTCGCACCATCGGCGAAAACGAAGAGGTTCGCAGCATCCTCATGTACTTCTGCTTGAATCCCATAACCCGCTTGACTGACTTCAGCTTGACTGCGCAGTAAGGAGGCGGTAAATGACTCATTCTGCTCTACCATTTGCTCGAACATAGATGACTCTAATGCACGAACCGAAGGCTCATCCGCATCGATCAACACAAGCCCATACTCGCCAAACAACATCGCCATCCAACGAGCAAAAGCATCAGAAAGCGTCGCTCCATCGCCTGAAGCTGAACGCATTTTATCTAACAAAGACGCTTTAAATTCTGTATCCATTAACGATTGATCCAACTTATTCAATGCCTCTTCCCACGCTTCAGAGGAAAGTGGCAGGCGACTGACAGACGTTCTTACACCAGTTGGATGCTCCACCTTCAACTTCTCAATCTGCTGCGTATTGGAAAGAACATGGACATGATTGACTTCATCGAAGTCGTGATCCTCACCTGCGATCCAGAAAACCGGAACGACTGCGCGTTGCAGCTTCGTACGCCATTCCCGCGCCAATTGAATAATCGTGATAGCTTTATATAGGATCATCAACTGTCCGCCAAACAATCCCGCTTGTTGACCGCCAACAACCGCTAGCGTTTGCTGATCGCCTAATGCTGCGATATGTGCCAGAGCGACTTCCGTATTCCCTACGCGTCGATTATAGGCTCCCAGCACCTCTACAAGCCGCTCACGCCCGACATGTGGGGCAACCTTAGCTCCGTCCAACCAATTGACACGAGCTTGCCAATCTTCCMMGTTTCCAAAATGATAAGGGAACAACGACTTTGCTTTGCCTTTACCCGATATATAATCTTCCGCCAATGTCTGATTTTTCTTCCRTTGAAAAGTTTCCATTTGCATATGCGACTAGTGTCTCCTCTTCATAACAAATAAAACAACTATCCTTTAATTGTACACGGTAGCCCTGAAATCGTCAAAACTGTATTTTTTCTAATTACAATTACTACGCGTTTAGAACATCGAGAAAAAGCCGCCCCTCTCGGGACGGCTAATCTCATTAGTATAAATGACAAGCAACAAAGTGATTCGGTTCCACTTCTTTGCTAGGCGGCATGGAATCTGCACACTTGGCCATCGCTTGCGGACAACGTGTACGGAACGGACAACCACTTGGCGGGTTAAGCGGACTCGGTACGTCGCCTTGAAGAATGATACGCTCACGAGTACGTTCAATTTCCGGATCTGGGATCGGAATCGCAGAAAGCAAGGATTGTGTATACGGGTGTAACGGCTTCGCGTAAAGCGCGTCGGATGTAGTTACCTCAACAAGACTTCCCAAGTACATAACCCCGATACGGTCAGAGATGTGCTTAACCATCGCCAAATCATGCGCGATAAATAAGTAAGTTAAGCCCATTTCTTTTTGTAATCTTTTGAAAAGGTTAACGACTTGCGCTTGTACGGAAACGTCCAAAGCAGAAATCGGCTCATCCGCGATAATGAATTTCGGTTCAATCGCTAGCGCACGGGCAATCCCGATACGTTGACGTTGACCACCAGAGAATTCATGCGGGAATCGGCTAGCATGCTCATCATTCAAACCAACTGCACGAAGCAGTTCCATAACTCGTTCTTTACGCTTTGCACCCTTGTATAAGCCATGGATATCTATACCTTCAGCAATGATGTTCCCGACAGTCATACGCGGGTTTAGGGATGCGTAAGGATCTTGGAATACCATTTGCATATTCCGGTTGAATTCCTTCAATTTTTTCCCAGTCAGCTTATGAACATCTTCACCATCGAAAATGACTTCGCCTTCTGTTGCGTCATAAAGTTTAATGATAGTTCTTCCTGCTGTGGATTTCCCACAACCCGATTCACCAACAAGACCAAACGTTTCACCACGTTTAATTTCTATAGAAAAGTTGTCCRCGGCTTTCAAGATCTTACCGTTTCCAAGATTAAAATGTTTCTTCATATTGCGAATTTGCAATATCGGTTGTTCCGATTTAGCTAATGTTTTAGACATGCCTATTACCTCCCACTCCTACAGGACGTTCAACCTTCGGCGCATCCGGGTGAAGTAACCAACAAGCGGCTGAATGTGTTTCAGACAGCACAGAATGTGCTGGATCTTCTTCCAGACAGTGATTCATCGCATAAGGACATCTAGCTGCGAAGGCACACCCTTTCGGCGGAGCGAACAAATCTGGCGGTGTACCTGGAATCGGCACAAGCTCCTCATTCGTGTTCGTATCCAACCGCGGCACTGAACGAAGCAACCCCCATGTATATGGATGCTGTGGCTCATAGAATATTTCATCCACAGTGCCCTGCTCAATAATTTTACCTGCGTACATAACCACAACACGCCCTGCCATGTCAGCAACAACACCAAGATCATGTGTAATCAAGATAATGGATGAGTCCGTTTCCACAGAGATCTTCTTCATCAAATCAATAATTTGAGCCTGAATGGTAACGTCTAGCGCTGTTGTCGGCTCATCTGCAATAAGAAGCTTAGGCGAACACGCAAGAGCGATCGCGATCATGACACGTTGACGCATACCACCAGAAAGTTCGTGTGGATATTGATGAATACGACCCTCAGGTGAGTTGATCMCAACAAGCTTAAGAATTTCAATAGCTCTTTCTCTTGCAGCACTTTTACTTAGACCTTCGTGCTTGATCAAACCTTCCGTGATCTGATCACCAATTTTCATCGTTGGATTCAACGAAGTCATTGGATCTTGGAAAATCATACCCATTTCCGAGCCACGAATTTTCTCCATTTGTCTGTTGGAAAGCTTGGTAATATCCACTTTCCCATCAAACATGATAGAGCCGCTTTTTATATAACTAGGCGGAGTAGGAATTAAACGCATGAGCGTTTGTGCCGTTACGGATTTACCGCAGCCGGATTCACCTACAATCGCCAACACTTCACCTTTTTTCAAAGAAAAAGATACGCCGCGAACAGCCTGAACTTCACCCGCATAAGTCTGGAATGAAACTCTCAAATCTTTCACTTCTAGTAAATTGTCTTTGGTGCTCATCATTATTCACCMCTTCTTACTTGCGCATTTTTGGATCTAGCGCATCACGAAGCCCATCGCCGAGTAGATTGAAGCTCAACAAGATTAAGCTGAACACAATTGTCGGGAAAATAAGGCGATGCGGATATAACCGAATATAGTTAGCACCGTCTGACAGCAAGTTACCTAGCGATGCCAGTGGTGGCTTTACACCAAGACCGATAAAACTCAAGAATGCTTCCGTAAAGATCGCAGATGGCACAACGAATGTGATCTGTACAATGATTATACCAAGTGCATTCGGGATCAAACTACGCATAATTATTCTCATGGGAGAAGCTCCCAGTGTACGCGAAGCTAATACGAACTCTTGTTCTTTGAGCGTAAGCATCTGCCCACGAACAAGCCGCGCCATAGGTACCCACCCTGTAATACTATAAGCAATGATAATGGAAGAAACCCCTGAGCCAATAACCATGATCAAAAGAATGGCAATCAACAAGAAAGGTATCGCGTAGACAATCTCAATGGAACGTTGCATCACTTCATCAACTTTCCCACCGTAATACGCGGAAATCCCTCCGTAAATAACACCAACTACTAAGTCAATTAATGCCGCTGTAATACCGATAAATAGGGAGATTCGAGTACCCCACCATACGCGCGTCCAAACATCTCGACCAAAGTCATCTGTTCCAAAAAAGTGCGAACTGCTCGGTACTGCATTTTTAAGCTTTAAGTTTTGCGTCTGATAATCGTAGCTTGAAACAAATGGAACGATAATCGAAAGTACGATTAAAGCAACCAATATAATTAAGCCAGCCATAGCCAGTCTATTTTTCTTAAGTCGTCTCCATGCGTCCTGCCAATAATTAAGTGAAGGTCTTACAATTACTTCACCAGTTAGAGATTTATTTGAAACGGGAGCAAACTTGTAGTTAGTCTCTGTTGATTCATTTGGAGTTTGCATGAATTATTTCCCGCCTTTCCCAAGACGAATTCTAGGGTCTACTAAGCCATATACAACGTCAGTAATAAAGATAACGACAATCAAAATCGCTGAGTAAAAGATAGTTAATCCAGAAATCATCGTATAATCATTCGAATATACAGACGATACAAAATGTTTACCCAAACCTGGTACACTAAAAATTTGTTCAACAACTAACGTACCTGTGATGACGTTTACAAATATTGGACCAATAATCGTGATAACCGGCAATATTGCATTACGAATTGTATGCTTAACTACGACTGTTATAGTTGACAAACCTTTTGACTTCGCTGTTTTAATATAATCTTGATTCAAAACATCCAACATGGACGTACGCATTAACCGTGCCAAAATCGCAATTGTACCGAAGGACAAAGCAATAGCTGGTAATATCTTGTATTCTGGACCTTTCCATAAACCAGCAGGCAAAATCCCCCACTTTACACCTACATAATAAGAAAGCATTGGCCCAAGTACGAAGGACGGAATGGAAACACCTAAAATCGCAATGAACATAGCTGTATAATCGCCAACTTTATTATGTTTCAAGGCTGCAATAATCCCTAAAGTTAAACCAACAACAATTGCGATCACAATTGAAATTAATCCAAGTTCTAAGGATGAAGGGAAAGCTTGTTTGATAATATCAGTTACTTTGTGAGCAGGGAATTGAAAGGAAGCTCCTAGATCGCCGTGGATGATATTGTTCATGAATGTCAAGTACTGTTCCCATAATGGCTTATCTAGACCATACTGCTTCATCAACATATCTCTCGTAGCTTTCGGAATCTTCTCAGCGCCTTCTCCTAGTGGATTACCTGGCAAATTTTTCATCAGTACGAAAGTAAATGTTGAGATTAGCCATAACGTAATAAGCGCATATAGGAAACGGCGAAGAATGAACTTAATCATATTGCTCCTCCTTTATTAAAATATAAGACAAGAAAGTTAGAAGAGGCCGCTCCCACGAKGTGCGAACGGCCCCTTCTGCTTTAAACTGCTTTAAAGATTACTTAACAGTAGCCCATTTCAATTCCCACTCTTGACCAAACGATGGTAGAATCAAACCGGAAATTGATGCTTTTTTCAGGTAAGCACGAGTACGGAAGTACAATGGAGCTACACCTTGATCATCCATAAGGATTTTCTCAGCTTCAACCAAAGCTTTAGCACGTTTCGTAGTATCTACTTCTGTTTGAGCGGACTTTACAAGTTTATCGTACTCTGGGTTGCTGTAGTCACCTTCATCAAACTCGCCGCCAGTTACCCACATATCCAAGAACGTCATTGGATCGTTGTAATCTGCGCCCCATAGGGAAAGAACAATATCGAAATCTTTTTTGGAGGAAAGCTCGATACGCAACGCATGAGGAACTGGGTTCGCTTCAGCAACGTATCCAAGGTTTTGTTTCCATTGTGCAAGGATAAACTCAAGTGATTTTTTCGCAGTTTCTGTATCATCCGCGTTCACTTTCATTTTTGGAAGTGCTGTTAAACCAAGCTCTTTCAAACCTTCAGCAAGCAAAGTTTTTGCTTTAGCAGCATCGAACTTCGGTTGTGTCTCACCAGCTGTTTTACGGAATTCACCGCCAGCACCGTCAGAAGTACCACCTGGCACTAGGCCAGTGGAAGCAACGGAACCGTTAGCAAGAACTGTATCTACATAAGCTTGACGATCGATTGCCATACCAAGCGCTTGGCGAATCTTTTTGTTCGCAAGAGCTGGTTGTTTCTTCACTTGGTACATCAAGTAGGAGTTCGTCAACTCTGGTTTAGGCAGGTTGTCCGGTTTACCTTTGTACAAAGTAAGTTGATCACGATTGATTTCAGTCAAATCAGCCGCATCTGTTTCATATAGGTTAAGGCCTGTATTTGTGTCTTTAACAATATTGATTGTTGCTTTTGTTAACTTCACATTTGCAGCATCCCAATATTTTTCATTTTTAACAAGCTCAAGTGTTTGGCCATGATCCCATTTACTCAAAATAAATGGACCTGCACCGATTACTTTGTCAGCTTCAGCGCCGTATTTGTCGCCAGCTTTTGTTACGAAATCTTCACGTTGTGGCAAGAAAGTTCCGAATGCAAGCATTTGTGTAAAGAATGCAACCGGCTTCTCTAGTTTAATTTCAATTTGCTTGTCGCTGATTGCTTTAACKCCAAGTGCATCTTGTGCTTTTTTAACTTCTTCAGGAGTTTTTGCTTTAGTAACAGCTTCTCCACCTTTAATCCATGCTACTACGAAACTATATTGCCCTTTTGTAGCAGGATCTAATGTACGTTTGAAGGAATAAATGAAATCTTGTGCTTTCACTGGTTGTCCGTCAGACCAGTTCGCATTGTCGCGAATGTCAATTGTGTACGTTAGACCATCAGGAGAGATTTTAGGCATATCTTTTGCAAGACCTGGAGTTGCTTTGCCGTCTTTATCTGTACGATATAGACCTTCATTAAATGCGCTAATAAAAGTAAAAGCAGCATTTGCAGTTGCTTTGGAGCTGTCCATAATAGGGGGCTCAGCAGAGAAATTGATCTTAATTTCTTGAGGCTTGTTGGAAGCTGGAGCTGAAGTACCTTTAGTACCATCTGTTGGTGATACTGCTGGTGTTTCCTCACTTTTGCCACAACCTACTGCTACGCTGCCCATAAGCGTTAATGCTACTGCTGTAGTAACCCACTTTGTCGCTTTCATATAAACTCCTCCTTTAAAATATGTATGTCTAGACATCTATGGCTAGGTGCTTTGTTAGTTTTAATAACATAAACCTTACACCCTCAACCCGAAGATCAATGTAACCGCTTCTTTCATGTTATACAACATCACCTGTATCTCTGGTAAAAAAATTTACTAGAGTCTACGCAAGGAATTATAACATAAACGATGAGTTTGTCCACAATTAATTTACCTTTGTCTAAATAACCGGTAAAAAAATTTACTCTCACGGTTTTTAATTATACAACCAACGGTCAATAAAATCTAGACGATTTTGTTTGTTATTTTCTACAAATCTCAAATAAATATTACAAAGATCCGCTTAATTAATGCCCAAAATATTCTAAATCAGGAAACGACAAAGAAATCTATGTTGAAAAAAGGTAGTTTTTACCTATATGAACGAAAAATAACAGAATATATAAGGCCGATAAGCCTACAAAGCTAAGACGCCATACAAGTCTGCCTACTTTAATTAAATTAGTTTCACCTTTCAAATGGTTTTGATAACCCCCAATAATACCAAAAGCAATTAATAAGATTAGGACAATTAACCAGAAACCAAATTGGGTATGAAAAAGTTTGTTCCACATCAAGGATACGGATCCTAGTAGAAACAACGTTGTGACATCCATAGTAAACCTCGTGGTCATCTTCTTATCCTTCAGGAATAGAAAGATGAGGAACCACACTAAAACAAACGTGATAAATGGCGCAACAGCCAACATGGCATATAAGGTAGATAATAGACTAACGAAACTATTCAACAAAAAGTTTCACCTCTTAATTTTCTATCGCTTTAATCATTCTATATACCAAGCTGTTTACAGGTAGCTCGATGCCCATTTCATTACCCATCTTCACTAAACTGCCATTTAAATAGTCAACTTCTGTTAGGCGCGAAGCTTCAATATCTTGCAACATAGAGGAATGATTCGTTTTTGTCGCCTCGCAAACAGCTTGTACGGTATCCCATAATTCAGCCGGAAGCTCAATTCCTTTGGCAGCAGCCAAACGAAGCACTTCTTGGTAAAGATCTTGCATAAGCGAAAGGGTCCATGCCGAACGTAGCAATTCACCATTTTGAACACGTAGAATGGCTGTGAGTGGGTTGATGACCGCATTGATGACTAATTTGCTCCAAATTCTTACTTCCATATTTTTCGACAATTCCGCACGAAATCCTGCTAACTCCAACAGCTGCACAATGAAATTATGTTGATGATTTGTGGCAGCATGATTGTACGCTTCTAACTCCCCCAAATAGGTGATTCCATGCCCTGTATGTTTAACAGAAGTAAGCCCAATTCGCTTAGCCCCTTCTGTTGTAATGGCAAATAAAAGCTTATCCAACCCGATGGCTTGGCTTAATTTCACTTCATGACCAACACCATTCTGAAAGCATATCAAGTACGTGTGACGCGTCATTTGGTTTTGAATATAGGCGATAAGCTCTGGAGATATTGCCGTCTGTTTCACCATAAGGAAGATATAATCGATTTCCCGCGCTATCGGTACCACACTTCCACTAATCGCTTCGGTATAGCTCTGAAATACAATCGACTTCGCAAGCTTCGCCTCTTGTGACTCTGTCCCAACGAGTTGGATGCCGTGCTTCGCCAATTCTCTAGCTTGTCCAACAGATCTTGTTACTATTGTTAATTGCGAACAAACCGGGGCAAGCTTAGCAGCAAAAAGAAGGCCAAGAGAACCAGCACCAATGATCATGATATGCATACAATAACCACCTTTATCCATGTATCCCCATTATACAACAAAAAAGCCACAGACCAAGGCTCCCCTTGATTTGCAGCTTTTCATTCCAAGAAAATAAATGATTATTCGACTCTTTCCAAATTACCATTTGCATCCATTTTGAAGCRCGGCTTCTCTTCTTCCTCTTCCTCTACAAGAAAGGCCATTTTTCTGGCACGGTCCATAATTTGAATAAGCGCTTTATAATCATCATTCACGACGCGATAATCGGTTTCAACTTCATTTACTTGTTTATTCAGCTTATTATTTTCTCTGCCAAGTCTATCGAGTTCGTCCTCTTTGTCCTGCAGTTCTTTTTCCAACGTTTTAATATGACGATTCATATCCTGATAGGTACTGCGCCATTGCCGTAAGAAACGAATGACTGCATCAATAGATAGTGTTTCTTCATTAAACACTTCATTCTTGCCAGTAGACACATCTGTACTATCAAGTAAACCAATGGAAGAAGAACCGGAAATCGAAACAGGGGCATGCTTTTTCAGCTGTGTCCGTTTCTGACGGTGAGCTTTCGCGATTTGAATGGCTGCTTCATATTTCTTCCGTACAAAGCTGTTCCAGCGAAACCCGCACGCGGCCGCGGTCCGTCCAATGCGCTCCCCAACTTCTTCAAACGCAGATAATTGTGTACTTCCTTCTCGGATATGACGCAATGTCAACTCCGCTAAAATTAAGTCGTCTTCATCGCTCCAAGCATCTTGTCTAATTGCCGACATAAGGCCAAACCTCCTAACAAATTATAGGGATCTTTGGTCGGAGAGCAAAGTCTCTCCTTTTCGGGAGCTTCGATTCCTGATCAAATTCTCTCCTACCTGCGGATACATCATAAAGAAGAATCAATTAGTCAGACAGGTATCAATTGATTCGTTGCCATTATTACTATTTCTATGCCCGTACTAGAGTTCATAGAATCTATTTGATACTAAATGGTATTGCCAAATTTTTTGACACTCATACATGGGATTCGTATAAAAAGACATACTACGTCTATATGATGAAATGTTTTCAATTTCGTCACCGTTTGACGGTTTACACCACTTGGATCAAACGGTATAATGTGTTGTAGTTATTGTGCAACGTGGTACGAGAGGGGGATGTAACGAGAATGGATCGCATGTTTCGGGTTCTAGGTTTTTGGACACTTGTTATCGCACTAATGAGCTTAGCTGGCGATATGATACCTATGTCTCTGATTTTCTTTTTTCAAACTGCCGTATTCGTCATTCTAGGCTATATGCGCTTGTCAGAACGTACTTACATATTGCTGTTCTGGGGATACATGATTATCTCCTTCAGCGGATTTACGTATTGGTCATTTTTCAAAATGTCCGTCTAACGCAGATAACGAGCAAAAAGGTGGATCGGCAATTATGCCGATTCACCTTTTTTAATTGAAACAAACACCTTAAACAATTCACTCATTCCATCACTTAACAGTAATTGTCGGATTGAACGATTTCTTTTGGACACCTCACTAAATGGATTCGGATCGAAATGATTTTGCAGTTTTTCCAAAATGCCCTGCTCAACTAAGAACTGACGCTGCGTCTGATACACATATGGTTCGAACCCTGCTGAAACCGCGGCTTTTTGACATAAGCTAAAATTAACATGAGCCGTAATATCCTGTTCACCTGGGTCGATCAAAGGATTATCGTGGGCTTCGTGCTTCCGATAGCACATTAATGTCCCCTGATGCCGATGAGAGGCGTACAGCTCCTCCTCCCTATCTCCATAATCAATTGCTATTACGCACCCGCTTAGCATCCGTCCCGAAAGTCGGACATACCAATCTACCGCCTCTAGATTCAATTCACTAATCTGCCCTTCTTGCCATTGAACTTCTAAGGCATTTAGATAGTCTAATATGCGTCCAGGTCCAAGAGGTAACCAGATTTCTTGTAAAAGAGGCTCTTGCTCCTGCCATATCACATACGATTCGTGAAAGGCCCCATCTTTGTATTGCAGGCGGTGAATCGGGAAGGCATCCAGCAATTCATTTGCCAATACATATACATGATCGCTTGGAGGCTCACTTAACCAAACTGTTTCATCCACGAATCGAATTCGCTCCACATGTGCAACAAGCCTTTCTTGCTGCAACTGGCGGTGATAGGCACTCGATTCAATAAGCGTATACGTTAATCGCTCATATATATCGGGTGCAGCCTGATTCATTTCATCAAGCAATTGGCGTGCCATTCGCCCATTGCCTCCCCCCCATTCAACAATTTCAAGATGATGCGGCAGATTGGATTGCGTTCGTAGATGGTTATATATGAAAGAAGCAACCATTTCCCCCATTACGGTTCCTATGGAAGAGCTGGTATAGAAATCTCCTTGTTTACCTATCTTTATTTGATCCTTTCGGTAATAACCGACAGTTTCCTGGTATAAGCATATTTCCATATAGTCTCGAAAGGATATTCTTTGATCTAGTGTCGAACTAATACGCTCCTTCAGTACCTCGACAATGCTAGCAGGCCCTAGTTGATGCACGATTGTAAACCCCCAGTTCTTTACTTACAGACAAATGAATAAGAAACCCTTATAATGATAAAGGATTATGGAAGGAGAGACAGCCCAGCATGACAAAAAAATGGATTACCCTAACAGCGATAACGGCAATTGGCCTCGTCTCGTTGACCGCTTGCACAGACAATACGCAAGTTAAAGAAGCATTTCAACAATCCGTAAACAAACAATCGGAATTGAAATCTTATACGTTCRATGGAAGCACGACTCTCGCAATCAGTGATGGTTTAATGAAATCAGCAAACCCTCTTACCAATGGGTTATTATCCTTGATCAGAGAGAGCACGATTACGTGGAAGGGCATTAGCCAAGTAGACCCMCTTCAATATCAATCAGACTTACGTATAACGCCCAAGGGATCTACGTCCCCCATCGATATACCAATTCTCATTAAAGATAGCAAATTGTATTTTAATATGCCAGCCTTAAATAAGACAGCTGATGAGTTCTATGCCATAGATTTACARAAAATGAGCAGCACAACGGCTAGTCCATTAACGGCTGACACGTTGAAAAATACACCTCAAGTATCCGCTGCTCTTACGAAATTGATTTTCGAAGGATTGGATGCGAAGTGGTTTAAGCAAGCCAAAGATCCCATTAAACTAACTGACGGATCCTCAGCTAAATCGATTCAAGTTGATCTGACTACCAAAAATGTAAAAGAAATCAATACGCAATTCCAAGCGAAATTACCAGAATTCATTGGTACCTTACAAACAAATGGTTTACTAACAGCTGATAAAGCCGAAGCACTCAAGAAAAATGGGATGGCTTCACTAGCGCTTAAAGCACCTAGCAGCATGAAGATCGCGATAGATGATCAAGGCTTTATTCGTGATCAGACGCTCGATATCACATTCTCAGTAACGCTAGATGGTAAAGTCCTCGACAATCACATTACACTCCATCAAACCACGGATGCGATTAATCAAGGTGCACCTCTGACAAAGGAAATCCCTGCTAAAGTGAAGAGTTTTGATGATATTCTCAAGCTCTTAACACCGGCTGCCAAAAAATAGGCATGGAGTTAAATACTTACCTTTCCCCGAAGGTAAGTATTTTTTTGTGCTTCATTTAATAGAAATATGATAATCTATTCATAGGGGGAGAATACCATCAATGAATTCTAAAAAACTCACAGCCTTGCTGTTATCCATTGTTTTGCTCATACAAATCACATTGCCTTCTGGAGGCGCTTTGGCCGAAGAAACGAAATCACCTCAAGATGAAACCAAGGAGTTGCTCCAGAAAGGGCTCACTATTTTCGAAATCGATAAAGAGGTCGCTCGTCTTAACGAGCAGGATACCAAAATCGGTGAGCAAATCAAACAGAATGAACAAGATATCGTAAAGCAAAACGGTAATGTGGATGCAACTCGCAAGCATGCAGGCAAAGTGCTTCGAGCGTACTATACAGGAGATCGAGACTCGATCTGGATGCTACTTTTCGCGGCAAATTCCTTTACTGACGTCTTGCGCATGTTCGAATACTTACAGATGATCATCACGAATGACCATCGTTCACTCGCGCAGTTTACGGATTCCTTTCAGAAACTCACTAAGTTACAAACGGAACTAGCGAATTCGCGAACTGAGCTGCAGAATACCAAAACTAAATTCCTCGAGCAGCGCGAGCGACTCGTCAAGCTTCAAGAAGAATTGGACAAACAGCTGGCTGTCAGTGCACAAGCGCAAGCTATTGCAACCCAAATCAAGAGCTTAAATGATCAATGGAAGCAAGAAGGCTTGCCTTTGGCGAGAGATTATCTGGATAATTTATCTTCGGCTTTCCGCGAGCTGCCACAATTCCTTATGTCCGACAGTAAGTATATTAGCATCACATCCACGACGCCCGTTGTCAATTTGACAGACACAGATTTCAATACGTATCTGCATTCCAAGAGCGATCTTCTGAAAACGTTGAACTTTGAATTCAAAGATGGGGCTATGGTCGCGACTGGCAAAAAAGGTGACTTGCAGATAGCCATACAAGGGAACTTCGTCCTTCTTACGAACGCAGAGAACTTGAATGAAGTCAGCTTTGTTGTTAATAATCTTGAATTTAACAGCTTTAAGCTGCCAGATACGACCATCGCAGACTTTACGAAAGAATTTTCTTTAGGTTTTGTACCGAAAAAAGTAGTGAGCTACCTCGATGTGATCAGTGTTGAAACCAAAAAAGGCGTGGTAGTTGTGAAACTCAAATTATCTCTGTAAACTAAA
Organism: Paenibacillus sp. 2RAB27; assembly: GCF_052115445.1. Lineage (NCBI taxonomy): Bacteria > Bacillati > Bacillota > Bacilli > Caryophanales > Paenibacillaceae > Paenibacillus > Paenibacillus sp. 2RAB27. The sequence goes on along the minus strand of NZ_JBFRGR010000008.1, from coordinate 47,710 downwards.
ACTAGTAGGAATAATGCATGGAAAAGTGAGGAACAACAAAAATGGAATTCAAAATTGGTCTAATGATGGATCTACCCGACGGAAAAATACCTGGCTTCTACGCCCAAATCGTCAAAGCGCTTGCCGGCAAAGTCGAGTTATTCGATCGTGATAAAGAAATGCTGATTGTTAGTAACGAAGAGCAGCAACGCGCTGCGCTTGAAGTCATGGCCCATTTTAATATTGAAACCACGGTAATGGAGCTCCGTTTGCTTGTTGAAGAAGCAGAATTGACGGATTTATTCAGTGACTACGGGTTCACTAGTCGCGCAGAACATAACTACTTATACGATAAAATCGTGATCCCTTTCCGCTTTACAGCGAATAGTCCCGCCGTTGAGGTTGATCAAGCCGCCCTTCAGGTTGAAGAGCATCTCATCGCCCAGTACAAAGATGGCGACCACGACGTGTACGTCGTTGATCGGCAGCTCGAAGAGCTCATGCATGGAATTGCCAAAGCTTATCGCTGCAACATCGAAATTCTTCGGTAAATGCAGCAAAAAGCCCACATCGGCTGATGTGGGCTTTTCTCTATTTAGAGCAAATCTGCAGCCAATTGAGCCAGATGCGAGCGTTCGCCGCGTTCTAATGTGATATGTCCGCTTATGCCTTCCTGTTTAAAGCGCTCTACCACGTACGTAAGCCCATTGCTTGATGCATCCAGGTATGGATGGTCAATTTGATCCGGATCACCCAGGAGAACGATTTTACTGCCCTCTCCCACACGAGATACGATCGTTTTCACTTCATGTTTCGAGAGGTTCTGCGCTTCATCGATAATAATAAATTGCCCAGGTATGGAACGTCCTCGAATATACGTTAACGCCTCTACTTGAATACTACCTAGACCGGCAAGTATTTTTTCAATATCACCTGGTTTTTTGGTATCGAATAAGTATTCCAAATTATCATAGATCGGCTGCATCCAAGGGCGCAGCTTTTCATCTTTTTCACCAGGCAGGTAACCGATATCCTTGCCCATCGGAACGACCGGACGAGCAATTAACAATTTCTTATATTTACGATCATCCTCAATTTTCATGAGCCCCGCAGCTAACGTAAGCAGCGTTTTACCTGTACCCGCTTTCCCAGTTAGGGTGACGAGCGGGATATCGTCATTGAGCAAAAGCTCAAGAGCCATTCGCTGCTGCGCATTGCGCGCGGCAATTCCCCAGATGGGATCATTACTCATGTAAAGCGGCTCAAGCTTTTTGGCATCTGGTGTAACTTTGAGCAGTGCGGACTTGGAAGAGCCCAGCTCATCGCGAAGGATCACGAATTCGTGCGGGTGCAGCATATAGCTCAAATTAAGTGAAGTCACGGTCAAGAAGCGATACGAATAGAATTCATCAATGATCGAAGGATGAACAAAGAGTGTAATATAACCGGTATACATGTCGGTTTGAGCCACAATCCGATCTGTTAAGTAATCCTGTGCCGGAATACCCAGTACATCCGCCTTAATTCGAACCAACGTATCTTTACTCACAATAACGACTGGTCTAGCTACATCATTTTCTTGTTCTTCCAAATGGTAATTAAGTGCAACCGCTAGAATGCGATTATCGTTYGTTAATTCAGCGAACGTATCTTGCAGTTTCGCAAAACTGCGGTGGTTAAGCTCCACTTTAATACTGCCGCCATGCCCAAGTGTAATGCCGTCAGATAAATTGCCTTTGGCTCTTAATCCGTCTAGTAATCTCGAGACATGTCTAGCATTGCGACCGATTTCATCYGCATTTCGTTTCTTAGAATCGATTTCTTCCAACACCACGGCGGGTATGACCACTTCATTATCTTCAAATGCGAATAAAGCATTGGGATCCTGAAGCAGTACATTGGTATCTAACACGTAAATTTTTTTCATTGGTGTGTCCCCTCCCAGATTTGGCGTTAGATCATTGGTTATATTCATACATACAACCTAACTGTACAGGACAAACTAAACGCGAGATTCAAGGAAAGAAGGGAACGATTCTGGTGAGACTAATATACGTATGCGGACTGATACTGATCCTCGCGGTAGGCTGCAGTCAAGCGCCGAAAAGTGGTGCCCCCTCTCAAGATACGAATCAAAAGCAAGTAAAAGTTCAACAAATTGCTCCGCAAAAGCTAGAAATCAAAGATTCTAAGGCGGTTGCAGCGCATTTGGAAAACCTAGCAATGGGTATCCCGCAGGTTGAAAGCGCACATTGCGTCGTCTTCGGCAATACAGCTGTCATCGGCATTAATATTAAGAAGGAGCTTGATCGAGCCAAAGTCGGTACCGTTAAATATTCGGTGGCCGAGGCACTCAAGAAGGATCCTTATGGTGTCAATGCAATTGTGACGGCTGATATGGATTTAGATCAACGCTTACGCAACATCCGGGATAACATTCAAGCAGGAAGACCTATACAAGGCTTTGCAGAACAAATGGCTGATATCGTTGGTCGTGTGATGCCACAACTGCCACGTGATATCCGCAATGATCCAGACATCGATAACGCAGGTCCCAATGGGAATAGCACCCAGGTTCCAGCCCGATAAATCACTGAAGATGACAAAAAGCCTGCCTGCATACGCAGATCTAGGCTTTTTTTATCGCATCAAAAACTTGGCCGAGTGAAAAAAGGGCATCCCGGCTCTCACAAGCTTTCGCATATTCAGCTTTATTCATCATGTGGGCGCTATCTATCCATTGCATCGGTGCAGCTGTTAGAAGTTCAGCCATATCGTTTGCGCCTCCTACTAGGTGGTTGAAAACGCTCCTTACACTTACAGTATAGCATAGCGAGTGCCAAGCGTTCCACCATTATGTATCTATTTTCAAATCAGCAGGCACTCCTTATTGCCCAGATATATTTAATTGTACGTTGATTTGTTAAAGTTATGTCCTTAATTCACAGCGTTAAACCGCTATTGATTGTTATAAATGGGATTCGAATTGATATCGTCCAACAGCTTCTCCKCACTCTCGCGGTCGAAACAATGCTTATGATATTCCCCTTCATGGTCATAGCCAATCCATATTTTCATTGGATCTTCGATAGCCAGCACTTCAAGATTACTTACCCCGTGATCTTCAACTAAAATAAGTGCAAAAAAATCAAGCGTTTCTTTGGCCGCTTCATCCTCAGGACGAGCCTGAGACACAATATGCATTTGCAGCCAATTGAAAAAAGCATCCCCTAGTTTCATCTCAGCGTCCATCCTCTCTTAGTAACACAATATCATAACCGGCATCTAACCAATCCATCCACTGTTTGATCCACACGGCTTGCATCCTATAGCTAGCTTCCCTATGCTCATCCATTGCCATTAGCAGTGCCTTCGCCTCCCGCCTAGTCAACAAACGATCCAGAAAGGCTTCTGCGCAGTGCGATAGATGAAATGGCTCACCATCAAATAACAGGTTACTTTCATTCGTTAAATCTAATTCTACGAGGTCTGATCCACACACCTCTTCATCATCACTCAGCAGGAGACTCGCTTTAAACATCTGGAGTAAGCGAGGATGCTGTTGGCCTGCAAGCTGGCGGAACGATTCGAATTCTGCATCAGGCATGCAGCTCATGCGCTCTGCCCCCAACACGAGCGGCGAATAACTAAGGATAGGTGTTAACCAATATCGAGTCATTAGGCATGGACTCCTCGCTCGTTAAGTTAAGTCGGCCTTTTGCCGGTTCTTTTTTCAATAAAATAGCGGATTCTCACCATGAACATCAAAGAAATCGCTACAGCTAAACAAAGTACTATTGGCAAACCTACAATTTGGAATACGAGGAGCATCACGGAACCGATTGCTAGCAGAACATAGATTAGAGCCGTTTTGAGTACAGGCAATTTGCGTGTACGAAACACTTTATTGTACACATAGGACATGAAAACAAAGATTAATAGATACGTGATCAAGAGGTGATTGGCAAACCATTCATTCAGGGCAGTCAACGAACATACACTCCATTTCATTAATAGGTTAAGTCTTCTAAGCAAGTCATTCCTCATTATCCCTTAAAACGACAATAAAATAAAGGGAAATGCGGCTAGAAAGCCCACATTTCCCTTTATTCGAAAACTTTGTGAATTAAACGTTAGCTTCCGCTGTTTTGCGGTGCTTCTCAGCACGCTCACGCTCGCTCTTGTTCAAAATCTTTTTACGGATACGAACTGATTTCGGTGTAATTTCACAATACTCATCATCATTCAAGTACTCGAGAGCTTGCTCCAAAGAGTACGAGCGAGGTGTTTTCATTTTTACTGTTTCTTCTTTATTTGCGGAACGGATGTTGTTTACTGCTTTTTCTTTACAAATGTTAACGATGATATCATTGTCACGTGTATGCTCACCAACAACCATGCCTTCGTAAACTTCTGTTTGCGGATGAACGAACAAGATACCGCGATCTTCGACAGAAAGAATTCCGTATAGTGTAGATACACCAGATTCACTGGAAACGAGTACGCCTTCGTGACGTCCGCCAACGCCTGCTCCTTGGTATGGACCATAGCTGTCAAAAGCATGGTTCATAATTCCGTAGCCGCGAGTCAGCGTTAGGAAGTTCGTTCTGTAACCGATCAAACCGCGTGCTGGGATCTTGAACTCTAAACGAACGTTACCGCTGCCGTTGTTAATCATGTTGACCATTTCGGCTTTACGAGAACCTAAGCTCTCCATAACGGAACCCATACTGTCTTCTGGAACGTCGATGATCAAATGCTCAATCGGCTCCATTTTTTGTCCGTCGATTTGACGAATGATAACTTCTGGTTTGGAAACTTGCAATTCAAAGCCTTCACGGCGCATGTTTTCGATCAGAATCCCTAGGTGAAGCTCACCGCGGCCTGATACAACGAATGCATCCGGGCTATCTGTATCTTCAACGCGCAAGGAAACGTCTGTTTCAAGCTCTTTGTATAGACGCTCACGGATTTTACGGGAAGTAACCCATTTACCTTCACGCCCCGCGAATGGCGAGTTGTTTACGATAAATGTCATTTGAAGCGTTGGCTCATCGATTTTCAAGACTGGCAATGCTTCTGGGTTCGCAGGATCCGCTACCGTTTCACCAATGTTAATATCTTTGATACCTGCAATGGCAATGATGTCCCCTGCAGCTGCTTCTTCAATCTCAATACGCTTCAAACCACTGAATCCGAAAAGCTTCTCGATTCTAGCTTGTTTTTGTCCGCCTTCACGAGTCATAACTGTAACTGTCTGACCTTGGCGGATCTTACCACGGTTCACACGGCCTACGCCGATACGACCCAAGTACTCATTGTAATCCATCAATGTAACTAGAAATTGTAGAGGTTGGTCAACATCTTCCGTTGGAGCTGGAATGTGCCCAACAACTGTTTCATAAATAGCTTCCATGTTATCATCTTGTTTCTCTGGATCAAGACTTGAAGTCCCTTGTAATGCGGATGCATACACAACGTGGAAATCTAGTTGCTCGTCAGTAGCACCAAGTTCGATGAACAAGTCAAGAACTTCGTCAACAACCTCTTGTGGACGAGCGTTCGGACGGTCAATTTTGTTTACAACAACAACTGGAGATAGGTTGCTCTCAAGTGCTTTACGTAGAACGAATTTCGTTTGTGGCATTGTTCCTTCGAAAGCATCTACTACCAACAATACGCCGTCTACCATCTTCATAATCCGTTCAACTTCGCCACCGAAGTCAGCATGTCCTGGTGTATCTACAATGTTAATCAAGTAATCTTTATAATTAATCGCCGTATTTTTGGCAAGGATGGTAATACCGCGCTCTCTCTCTAGATCGTTGGAGTCCATCGCTCTTTCTTGAATAGCTTCGTTATCGCGGAACGTTCCGGATTGTTGAAGCAATTTATCTACGAGTGTTGTTTTACCATGGTCAACGTGTGCGATAATGGCAATGTTGCGAATCTTGTCTCTTGCATGCATGAATGTCAAACCCTCTCTACCCTATAATTTTCGTCTCTGTTCATAAAACAAGCGTCGGACATAAGCGCCGACGCTTGACATTTACCATTAGTATACGCAGTTTCTCGACATTATGCAAGAAAAAAGGCACACTTAACAAAACTTTTAACTGGAAAGAAGCAAGTTCACCACAATCTTCGCTTTCGGAAAATCATGGAAAGTCCAACAACCACAAGGATCAAAGCGATTACATAAATCCCTAATTTGACTAGTAAAGTCAAAGCAAAAAGCGCTGCAGCAATAACTCCTAACACCATAGCTGCGATCCAAATCCCGCGATCACTCCCCCGATCAAACAAGTGGAGCTCATATAAACCAATTGCTGGGCCTAAGATGAAACCTGGCCAAATATAGGCCATGGAGCCCCATCCAAATAAATTGCAAAAGAAAAACATAAGGGCATATACGGTTAAAATGCCGCCAGGAACGAGTACGCCCGCTGGTAATCGACGGTTGAAATACAACAAATGAAAGAGAAGTCCAGGCACGAGTAATACAAGCGGCCAAAAAAAGGAAAAAATAAACTGGAAGACTCCTAATTTGCCTAGCAACAATAAGACAGCTAAGCCAATAAATACAATACCAATGGAGTAGCTATTTCTAGCGATACGAATCCCTCCTCAAATGGACATAGGTTGCATGGGGTAAATCGAATTTGAATCGACACCCTTCAACAAATATTTTAGCTCACATGGCCTGAAATTGCTAGGTGTTTATGATGGCACCATTTTGCGTTTGTTTCCAATTGACTGGGTATACTAAAGCTCGGACAGAAGCCTTTTGCCTTGGCGACTGGTCATCTGATGTTCACCTGGGAGGTATCATGGAACAAACTCTTACAAGTAATAAGGCAGGGCGGAAACCACTTTGGACCAAAGCTTTTCTAATCACTTCACTTGCAAATTTATTGCTCTTTTTTAGTTTTCAAATGCTGATCCCTACGATACCTACTCATCTTTCACAATTAGGTGGAGACAATGTCAAGGTAGGACTTGTTATTGGGATCTTCACCATTTCCTCGCTCCTGACACGGCCATTCGCAGGCAGAGCATTAGATCTTTTAGGAAGAAAACATGTTCTTCTAGTTGGTTTAGCGATTTGCGCACTTACAATTGCCGGATATTCGTATATCGCAGCAGTTACACTTATATTAGCAGCACGCTTTGTTCATGGCATCGGCTGGGGGTTGTCGACGACATCGCTCGGAACCGTAATAGCCGATATCATCCCTCCTGAACGCCGCGGTGAGGGGATGGGTTACTACGGGTTATCCAACACTTTGGCCATGGCTGTCGGTCCATTAACAGGCCTGTGGGTCATGCAGTCTATTGGGTTTTCTTATGTGCTTTTAATCTCAACCATTCTTGCGATTTTATCTTTATTTAGCTCGCTTTTCATTACATATCCGAAGCCCATTCTACCCGTGAAACCAAGTCAGCGACCTCGCTTTGTCGATCGCCTCTGGGAACAGAGCGCACTCCTCCCCTCTGCCCTGCTGCTCTGCAGCGCAATCTGTTACGGAGGAATCGTGACCTTCATTACCTTGTTTGGCTTAGAAGCAGGTATTCCCAATGTGGGTCTATTCTTCTTATGTAATGCCAGCATGGTTCTACTCGTTCGTCCTCTTACAGGGGTTCTCTTTGATCGCAAAGGGCCAGAGTGGGTTCTGCTCCCTGGTGCGGCATTCACAATTACTGGCCTATTGTTGCTCTCGTATGCACATTCCAATATTAGCCTCGCTATTGCTGCTCTTTGCTATGGCGTTGGGTTTGGCTCCATACAACCTGCACTACAGGCGTGGACAATCCAGCGATCTTCCCCAGAACGTCGAGGTGCCGCCAATGGAACTTTCTTCTCAGCCAACGATCTAGGCATTGGATTAGGCGCTATGGCGCTAGGGGCCCTCGCTAACTGGAGTGGCAGTTATGCCATGATGTATCGGTATTCCACAGCATTAATTATCCTTTTCCTATTGATCTATGGCTGGTCCTTCTGGGCTTTCACTTGGCCAAAAAAAACAGCACACTGACCCATGGTCAGCGTGCTTAGAATTCATTCATTCCGTGTCTTGAATTGGAGCAGTCGAACCCCTTTGGCGATTCCACCCGCCGCAATAACGACTATGGTCGCCATAATGGGGATCCAAACATGCAAAGACTCATAATCATGCAGCAGCCAATCAATCATTTTCTCATCTTTTACAAACATTTCCCCTGCTGTATAACCAAGTATCCCAGCTCCGATAAATACTAGAATCGGGTATTTCTGCAATAAGTTCATTACAAGCGTACTCCCCCAAATAATGATCGKAATACTTAGTCCAATACCTAAAATAATGACTGTATTATTGCCATTTCCTTTAGCTGCAATCGCTAATACATTATCCAAACTCATGACGAAATCTGCTACAATAATGGTCCAGATCGCTTTGCCTAGCGTTGAAGCTTCCTTGACATTGGAATGCCCCTCTTCGTCCGTAAGGAGTTTAATCGCAATCCATAAGAGCAAGATAGAGCCGCCCGCTTGAATAAATGGAATGGTAAGCAGACTTACGGCAACAAGTGTCAATACTAAGCGCAGAGCGATAGCGCCGAACGCCCCCCACCAAATCGCAAGCTTGCGCTGCTCGAGCGGAAGATTCTTGCTAGCTAATGCGATGACAACAGCATTATCGCCGCTCAGAACGATATTGATTAACATAATCTGCAGAAATAAAAATAGCGCATCAATCATTACTTCACGACCTCCTGGCGAACATGGAGAGCAAGTGAGTGGAATGGTTGCGATCACAGCGGCATCGAGGAGTTAGAATAAATGGGCGTTAGTTTCCTGTTTCAATTGTCCATGTACGATTTCAATAGTTTCTGTTTCTAAAACTGCTTTGTCAATTAACTCATTTAGAAAACCCATGCYAGCTTCCAGTTTCTCCACCAAAGATAAATTAGGATTCGTACTTGGCGATGGCGGTAGAAATAAGGAGCAGCAATCTTCATAGGGTAAAATCGAAATAGGAAAAGTCCCAATCGATTCAGCAAGACCAATAATCTCTTGCTTGTCCATCATCATCAACGGTTGAAGGAGCGGTAAAGTGACCACACGACCAATGGCATTCAAACTTGGCAAGGTTTGACTGGCAACTTGCCCCAAGCTCTCACCAGTAACTATGGCTCCGAGTCCTTCACGCTCAGCAATCCGTTCAGCAATTCGGTACATTGCCCTTCTAATAAGCGTGACCAGCAGATTATCCTGATAAACACGATGAATGGAGGTTTGAACCTCCGTGAAAAATACCATGTGAAGCTTTAGGGATTCCGTGTAGCCTGCCAACTGATTCGCAAGCTGAATGACCTTATCCTTCGCCCGCTCGCTGGTATAGGGGTAACTATGGAAATGAATAGCCTCCATCGTCAATCCTTTGCGCATGGCTAACCACCCTGCAACAGGACTATCAATACCACCAGACAGCATGAGCAGCGCTTTGCCACTTGTACCTGACGGGAATCCCCCAGCCCCTTCAATGACTTCAACGTATAAAAGCACCTTATCCTCTCGGATTTCTACTCGCAATTCAACCTCAGGCTTTCGAACGTCCACCTGTAACCCCGGAATCGCTTGAAGCACATAGCCGCCAACTAAGTAATTCATCTGCTGAGAGTCATGTGGAAATGATTTATTGACCCTGCGAACAGTTACTTTAAAGGTCGCCGGTTGCTTAGGTAATGCCTGCATCATCCGCAGCGCTGTCTCCTGAATTGACGCTAGTTCTAATGGCGCATGATAAGCTGGACTGAAAGATGCAAGTCCGAAAACACGCTGTAAGGAAGCAGAAGCCTGTTCATAAGCGGCACCCCCTAGCTCCACATATACGCGTCCAAACTCAGGAATATACCTAACATCAGGAAAAGAACTTAAAACTTTACGTATTTGAATCATCACACTCTGTTCAAATCGTTTGCGATTTTTACCTTTTAACATCATTTCGCCAAAACGTAATATTAAACAATCCGGTTTCAATTTCGCTTCCCCCTATGGATGACGGATGGATTTCTCATGGGAGCAAGCTCCTTGACCACCTCTTGTAATGAGCGCAGGAATAGCGCTATATCTTGCGCTTGATGTTCATCAGAAAAGCTTATTCTTAAGCCGCTAGCAGCCACATCACGCTGATAACCCAATGCCAGCATGACCTCACTAGGCTCTGACTCACCAGAAGAACATGCCGATCTCGTAGAGATGTAGATCCCCTTCTGCTCAAGGGCATGTACGACGACCTCTGCTTTCATTCCTGCAAAAGCAAAATGAACAATATGAGGAGCCATCTCCTGCTCCACCTCAGAGCCTGAAATCGAAAGCTCTGGTATTGCACCGATACCGGCCAACAATTGCTGCCTGAATGCCTGCTTACGAACTATTTTCTCTGCAAGATTGTCCATGCTGATTCGAAGTGCTTTGGCCATGCCCACGATCAAAGGGACGTTTTCCGTACCTGAACGCACGCCAAATTCTTGTCCCCCTCCTGCAAGCAATGGCTTGAGCTGTACGCCTGCTCTCCGATACAAGAACCCAACACCMTTCGGTCCTCGAAATTTATGCGCTGAAGCACTGCAGAGATCGATTCCCCACATCTTCGGTTCTAAAGGAAGCTTAGCAACGCCTTGGACAGCGTCCACATGAAATATGATTTTCGGAAAACCCGCGAGGTATTGACCGATTTCTTGAATTGGTTGAATTGTACCTATCTCATTATTCACATACATGATGCTAACAAGGATCGTATCCTCACTTATTGCCGCTTGAAGATCCTCTAGCTTTACGCAGCCAGTCTTTGAGACAGGCAAATAGGTAACGCGAAATCCCTCATGCTCAAGTCCAACAAATACTTCTTTAACGGATGGATGCTCGATTTGTGTAGTAATCAGATGCTTACCTCGTTGATGGTAGTTGTAGGCTACGCCTTTAATCGCTAAGTTATTACTCTCAGTCCCGCCAGAAGTGCATATGATTTCACTCGGGAATACCTTAAGCGATGTAGCTATGACTCCTTTCGCGCTCTGCAGAAGCTTTTCCGCTTCTACACCAAGACGATGAATTGAGGATGGATTTCCGTAATGGGATTTCATCACTTCCGCGATGGTATCTATAACTTCTTCATAAAGCGGCGACGTTGCCGCGTAATCCATATAAAGCATGGTTTGCAGATTCCCCTTCATACCCCTAAACTAATTGTTTCTTGTTTCATGGGATGCTTTTCTATTAAAACGTATATCCGATGAGAACTCAAGTTAATAGGCAACAATGCGAAAAGCCGATCTCCGCATAGCACATGCGAAAACCAGCCCATTGATACCGTAGTTATAGAGAAAATTTAGCACGATGATCGAGCACTTTCGATACATACGCTTGCGTCTCTTTTGGCAAGAACTGCAGCTTACTGAGCAAATCTTGATCTGTCTTTATCCCTAAGCGATCGACACGACCAGGACCAGCATTGTAAGCAGCAAGCGCAACACCTTCGTTCCCATTATATTTCTTTAGCAATCCACTGAGGAAATGTGTACCTGCGTCTATGTTCTGCTTGGGATCAAATGGATTCGTGACTCCATAACCACTGCTTGTCCCATCCATAAGCTGCATTAATCCTTTGGCACCTGCGGAGGAAACCGCCTGATGGTTGAACGAAGACTCTTGCTGGATGACCGCTTTAACCAAAGAGGTATCTACGCCATATTTCAAACTAGCTTGCCCAATGAGCCCTTCAAACTGTGTAACCGATGTTGACTGTGAGAGCGACTGCAAAGGTGTATATGATTTATTCAAAGCGCCTAACGCGCTTGGCAGGTTGCTTAGCGATTGATTAAGATCAGATGTGTCTAGCGGATCAGTCCCCATACCCACACCTTGGCCCATCAAAGTGTTCAAAAGCTCACTAAAATCACTGGTTTCATCTGAGCTTGAAGATGAGGAGTTATCAGCGAAAAGACTTAATTTACTCATCGTCTGAAGCTGAAGCAGCTCCTTCAACACTCTAGGGTCAATTGCTTGCGTATTCGAGATGCTGTTCATTCTCAGACCTCACTTTTCCATTTTCGATGTTTTCATTGTACACGTTTTGAGCCCTGACGACTATACTTTTATTCGCATGCATAAAAAAAGGACAGTCTAATGACTGTCCCCTCTTGCCTTTCAAGAAATATTCTGTTGCAACATTTCATTATCATTCATTGATCTTCTCACTGTGACACGTGATATGCGCAAATGATCGGTTTCTTCAACGATAAACATAAACTCGTCATTATAACTTACCTGTTGATTACGACTAGGAGGAATTTCTGTTTGTGAATAAATCCAACCACCGATCGTATCATAGTCATCTGACTCGATTTCAAGTCCAAAGTAATCATTGACTTCATCAATCAACAACAGTCCATCTATTGAGAATGTATTCTCATCCTTCATTTCAATCGTTGGGCGCTCCTCGTCAAACTCATCTTGGATTTCACCAACAATCTCTTCCATAATATCTTCCAGCGTCACTAAACCTGAAGTACCGCCGTATTCATCAATGAGCAAAGCCATTTGGCTCTTGCGTTTCTGCATCATTTTCAGCAAATCACTGATATGAATGGAATCCGGTACTGTCGTAATCGGTCTAATGATTTTCTTAATGCCTTTCAAGTTAGCATCTGGCTTCAGCAAATCCTTAATGTGAACGAAACCGATGATGTTATCCTTATCTGGATCACACACAGGGTAACGTGTTCGCATTTCTTTAATCGCGATAGCTAAGTTCTCCGCATAAGAAAGTCCTGCGTATAAGCATTCCATTTCTGTACGAGGAATCATAATCTCGCGTGCTGTCGTCTCAGCAAATCCGAATATATTATCAACAAGCGTGAGCTCTGTGTTATCTATTAGTCCGTTTTTGTGGCTTTCCTGCATCAGGACTCGAATTTCGTCCTCCGTATGCGCAGATTCATGTTCCGTTGTAGGCTCAATCCCAGCACGGCGCAACATCCAATTCGAAATGCCATTCAATGTCCAAATGAACGGGTACATCATTTTATAGAATAATACCATGGGTCCTGCGGAGAGCAACGTAATTTGTTCCGCTTTACGGATCGCATACGTCTTAGGAAACTGTTCACCTAATGTGATATGAAGAGTAGTCATTAAAGAAAAAGCGATAATAAATGTAATCGTGTGAAAAACGGAGTCTGGTAATCCCAGCGGAGCGAACAAAGGCTCTAAAATTTTGGCGAACGTCGGTTCACCTACGTAACCAAGTCCTAATGAGGTGAGTGTAATTCCTAATTGACACGCACCAAGGTAAGCATCAAGATTATTCATAATACCTTGTGCAAACTTCGCATTACGCCGGCCTTCACCGACAAGCGATTCAATCCGACTTCCACGCACTTTCACCATTGCAAATTCTGCTGCGACAAAAAAACCGTTTAACAACACTAGTCCAAACATTAACAGAAAACTGATTAACGTTTCGGGCAAAGGATCTTCCAATACCTTACCTATCCCCYAACAAGTGCAAAAGCTGCACCCAGGAGAGTAGGTACACCTCCCTTAATTTTCGATTTTAATTAGATTAAATATCACTATTCATTATATAATAATACTGTAATCATTCAAAGGTGCGAATATGACACTTGAAGCCAAATAGTACGAGCAAATGGGCGTAAACACATTAAAATGAGCCATTCTTGCGCTTTTACACAAGAATAGTGGCATTCTTAAGCTCTTTTCCACCTTTTTTTCATAAAAAAATAAAAAGCAAGCCGATTTCTCAGCTTGCTTTGCTTGCTAGGAATAATATGGAATCAATAAAAAATAGGCGGCAACAGCAATAAAACCAAGAGCAACGGACCAAGAACCCAAACTCTTATTCCCCATTACAAAAGCAATAACTCCGAGAATAATACCTGAAATCCCAAGCAGTACTGGCCATACAAATAAAGAGGCCAGAGCAACAAAGAGTGCAATATACCCCACTGCTTTATTACGTGTTACCGCTTCTACGAGCTCAGCGACTTCCTCATCAGAAACTTTCGAGGTCGAACTGGATTTATAATCTCGGCTTATTCTTGTCTGAGGTACAGCAATCTCAGCTGCATATTCTTCTTGGGCATGAAGTCCGCTTTCGAGATGAAGCTGACTCTTCTGGAATCGCTCCTTGGTGGCATTGTCTAAAGAACTATCCTCTTTATTCATGCTACCTCCGCGTTACACATACCTAGTGTTTAGTCGCAGCCTTAAACGTGTGGCAACACGTATTAGCCGCTTTGGTTGCAGTATCATGATGAGTAGTATCAAACGATTCCTCTGAAGCAAATTCTTCATTGTAGCTAGCATGAGCGTGCTGATCAATTTCAATCATAATCGTGTCCGCATGACAGTTGTTTCCTTGTGTCCAATATTCACAATTCGCTACTGCGCATTTAACTGCTGGCATCATTATCACCCCCTTAACAATTTGCCCGCCTCAGGAGTGAACTATGCTTAGTTAAGTCTGTCAGATAAGACCAAGAACATGGCGTGTGACCACAACAGCGGAAGTGCAGGATCACCATGCTTCTCACTCCATTCCTTATACACCGACGCTTCGCGAAGATGATCATCTACTTGCTCTGGTAAACGTCCGAGCTCATCAGCTTTACTTGCTATCCATGCCAAACAGCGCTGAGCTTCTTCTTTATTTCCAAGTTCAAACTGGATCCAACCATACCAAGCGGTCAGTAGCAGCCACTCACCACCACCGTAATAGCGATCCTCAATGTAGCGCTGAATTCCGTCATGTTTGAGATCAGCTTCAATTACTTGCACCGTTCGAAGCATCATCGGGTCATTGGGTTCACAAACACCAAAAGGTAAGGCGAGCCACATCAGGCTTGCATCCACACCAAATAGAGCAGGCTGCCAAACTTCATTCACACAATGAATAGATTTTACGAAACGCCCGTCATGAACAGCATGGTTATGTATGAAAAGTCGTATGAGATCAGCTTTCTCAATCAAGTCCGGACGCCCTTCTAGCTCACCTAACGCCTTCAGTCCGCCATATAAGCAAGCCAATGTTGCGGGATGGACATAATCGGGATATTCCTCCCAGCAATCAAAATTCGGGTAATGCCAGAATGTCATGATATAATCAACAGTTATCTCAATACTTTCCCTGAACTCTTCCAGAAGTGTAGTATGACCAGTCATGCGTATATGTTCGACAAGCCCCCAGATCCAAGCGCCGTAACCATCCAACTGGAAGTGACCCCATTCAGAGTGATCATCCCGCCCATCCAAGTGATACCTTGTCCCTAAAAACTCGGAACGATCAATCCACTCCCTATTCTCGTGTTTTCGCAATAGCTCCGTTAGCCGCGGGCGTTTGTCTTTCAGAACACGATTCACCCAGCGATAGAATTGCTCAGCGCTTCTCGTTTCTCCTACACGATCCATCGCATTTGCTATAAAAGTGCCATCGCGCAGCCAACTATAGGAATAGGTTGAAAAAAGAGGAGAAGCCACGTAACCTCCACTAGGATGTTGATTCAGCTTAATGATGTCTTTACTAACGCTGACTAAATGTTCTAGTTCCATGACGATTTCCTCCCTTTTTATATAAAAAGGGATGCGTTATGGCCGCATCCCTTTGTTGGTTTCTTTGTGATTATTAAACTTTTTCGCCTTGCATACGGCGCTGTGTAATGTAATCTGTTTCATAGTAAGCAAGATCTTCACGAAGCTCTTCGAACACCTTGGACAATTCGATCGTTAAATCACGTACTTCACGTGATGGTTTCTTGCGGAAACGAATCGCATCTTGTCCTGTATAAGCGTAACGACCATCTTCAGAGTAGCACTCGTTCTTAGGATAGAAAAAGGTATTAACACATGTATGGTATACCTCATAGAGCACTTTTTCCGAAAAATCAACATTAAAAGTAGGACGTCTTAAGCTAACGCCCAATTTCTCATATGCCACTTCACAAAACACTAGAAGATGACGAGTATCTTGTAAATACCCGCGGTAAAATTCATCCATTGCTGGATCATTTTCCACATTTAACTGTGAGAGCGAATGTTGATTAAGAAACAGTTCCATTTTGGCCGTCGTTTCTTTGAGTTTCGTACGCGTGGAATCACAAACATTTTTCACATTAAAAACAGCCATGTTAGAAGACCTCCTATAATTGCGCTACTTCTATCCTACCATAATTTATCCGGAAGTGGTATATGTAAAACACCAGTTACCATGCATAAAAGATACCCGCTCGCCTAACCCTACTCTTAGATAAAATGTTTTCATTAACGAGTTGACCTTTTTCTACAAACAAAAAGGAGGGCATGATCATGTGGCGTTATCTCTCCACCCTTGCGGTTGTTCTGGGATTAGGAGTAATCCTCTTCCCTCATCAACCCCAACATCGGACCAGACCTGGTCCTGAGGTTTACAGTGCGAAGTATGAAACAACGTCCAAGCTTGCGTTATTAGAACAAGATGTAAAACTTACAGATGAACTTTGCAGAAGTCAATGTGCTGTCGATTATACGACCATGCTCGGTCAGATCGAAAGCGGTGAGCCTGTAACCAACGTTTTGAAAAACATGCGAAATCACCATGAGAAAATGGATGTGCTTGTATGGTCTAAGCGCGGCCAAACTTGGGAGCAAGGCATCAAATCCGGCGAACTCCCCACTGCTTATACAGACCAGGCCGCAACCTATTTGAAGGAAGCGAAAGCAGCCGTTGATAGGGGCGAGATTTACCAATCACCTAAATTTGGTGCTGGACATCACGTTTACTTCGTCCAAGGTACCCCTTCAACCAATGGTCAGGAGTCACTTATCGGGGTCATTCATCAAGATGTACTCGCACAAGTGACCGATCATCAGATGAAAAACTTAAGACTTGAACCTTATCCCAATGAGAACCATTGGAAAGTAAAAGCCGTTGAAACGAATACGCTGAATGAGAAGATTGTCGATCATCCCGAAGATAATCAAGGGACTAGCCACTATCATCAGAATGAAGTCGTCGTCCGTTTCAAAACAGATCCAACAGAAGATCAGCTCAATCAAATTAAAAATGAAATCCATGCAACATCTGCGCAAAAACTAGGCTATACCTACGTTTTCCGAACAAACGATAGAGACGCCAAGTCGTTGATCGCTTATTTCAGTAAATGGGATGTTGTGTATGTTGAACCACACTTTCTTTATATGACCAATGATTACTATGATGATCAAGAACAAACGGATTCAAACCCATCCAGCACCAATTCACATAGTAAGCAAACACCAGTCTCTTCAAATTTCACGCCTAATGATAATTTATATCAAAAATATCAATGGAATCTGCCGCTGATCGAAACGTTACAAGGCTGGCAGCTAAATCGCGGCGCCGATAATGTCATTGTTGCCGTTGTTGATACAGGTGTAGATAAGGCCCATCCCGACCTGCAAGGACAGTTACTCCCTGGTTACAATGTCATTAGTGGAACTGATAATCCGCAAGATGATGTTGGTCATGGTACACATGTCACAGGCGTCATTTCAGCTCTTGTCAACAATCAGCTAGGTGTTGCGGGGATGACTTGGTTTAACAAAGTGTTACCCGTTAAAGTGCTAGATCAGACAGGTGCTGGCAGCACCTATTCGGTAGCTCAAGGGATTATTTGGGCAACGGATCACGGTGCAAAAGTCATGAATCTCAGTCTCGGTAATTACGCAGATTCAGGATTTCTCCATGATGCTATTCAATATGCCTATGATAAGGATGTCGCCCTCATCGCGGCTAGCGGAAATGACAATACCGAGCAGCCCGGATATCCCGCCGCTTATCCTGAGGTATTTGCAGTTGCCGCTATAGATTCACAGAATGAGAAAGCGCCCTTCTCGAATTATGGCGACTATATTGATGTGACTGCGCCAGGTGTCACCATCGCCAGTACGTATCCAAATAATCAATACGCTGCCTTATCAGGTACATCCATGGCTAGTCCCCATGTGACGGCACTCGCTGCGTTAATTCGATCAGCTAATCCCAATTTGAAAAATACGGACGTATATGAAATTATGAGGCAGTCCGCACAGGATCTTGGCGACAAAGGTCATGACAAATACTTTGGTTATGGCGTCATCGATGTCGTCAAAGCACTTGAAATGGCGAAGCAGAATACATCGCCTTTGTCCTACTGGCCGCAGGATCTAGCACGCCAATTACATCTTGTACCGAAGAAATATGCGGGCAGCTTGGGGCTTGAGAAATAGAACACTCACCACCTTCCATGCACAGTTAAAAACCTTCAATCCCCCCATTTAGCGGGATTGAAGGTTTTATTGATTTTAGAATAAATACCMGCAAAGCTGATGCCTTGCGGGTAACCGACTGAGTGGAAAGTTTGCCATAAGCCGGGTTCTGTACTTCCAGTGGTCATAACGGGCGTCTGCTCCCCTGCCACTATTGAAGCGACAATCATCTATCTAGGCCGTACATTGCTGCACAGCTCAAGCGACCAACCCGAACGCGTCTCAGGCGAAGACTGCTGCCTCGAAAGCAGCTTGCGTTCCACTAGGTCTTGCTCCAAGTGGGGTTTACCAGGATCTATGTCACCATAGAACCTCGTGGTCTCTTACACCACGGTTCCACCCTTGCCTGTGCTATATTTCAAGCCATCGGCGGTCCATTTCTGTGGCCCTATCCTTCAACTCGCGTTGACTGGACGTTATCCAGCACCCTGCCTTATGAAGCCCGGACTTTCCTCTCGCTATGGCTTACCCATAGCCAGCGATTGTCTGTCAAACTTTCCATTGCATAGGCTAGTATACTAGGAATGTCTTCGAATTACAACACATGGTCGTTTCCTTTCTTTCCAGAAACATCCTTAAGCTGCCTAGACGAATTGAAACGGCTCCGTATTAACCGCGGATGCGAGCACCTGCGTATCCGTCTTGGCTAGCTGCGTGGCAAGATAATCCGCGACGCCGCGCTTCATGATCTTCTCGACGTTATGCCCAACGTCGAGGAGGGCTAACCCTGCCGCGAGCGCATCGTGCGCAGTGTGGTAGTCGATGTCGCCGGTGACCAGCACATCGGCGCCGGCAAACATGGCGTGCCGCATGTAGCGGCCGCCAGAGCCACCCAGCACGGCCACCTTGCGGATGGGCCGTGCTAGATCGCCGACGACGCGTACCGTCGGCACGTCGAACACAGCCTTCGCGTGCTCAGTGAGCTCGCGAAGTGTCATGGCCGCGGGCAGCTTGCCCACGCGGCCCAAACCGAACACTCTACCCTTGAGGTCCATCGGGTAGAGGTCATAGGCCACCTCCTCGTAGGGGTGGGCCTTCAGCATCGCAGTAACCGCTTTGCGCTGCACGCTAGCGGTTACGATCGTCTCCACGCGTACCTCTTGTACGCGTTCCAGCTTCCCAACTTCCCCGATAAACGGAGTCGCCCCTTCCTGCGGCAGGAACGTCCCCGTCCCGGGGATATTGAAGCTGCAGGAGCTGTATTGGCCAATGCCGCCTGCTCCAGCCTTAAATAGGGCATCCAGCACGACTTGATGATGCGTCTCAGGTACGAAGACGACGAGCTTCTGCAGCTTCTCCGTATGTACATCTTCCAAGTGCGTCATTTCTGTTAGGCCAAGTTGTTCCGAGAGCAAATCATTAACGCCGCCTTCTGCCACATCCAGATTCGTATGGGCAATATACACAGCGATATCATTCTTAATTAATTTCTCGTATAAACGACCTGCTGGTGTTTCTGTTTGCAGATGAGCCAGAGGTCTGAAAATAATCGCATGATGCGCGATAATAAGGTTGGCTTTGGATTCAATAGCCTCATCAACAACGGCATCTGTTACATCAAGGGCAACAAGCACTTTCGTGATCTCTTTCTGAAGGGAGCCGAGCTGTAGGCCGATCTTATCATCTGCCATCGCGTAATGCTTAGGAGCCAGCTGTTCAAATAGCTGGATTACGGTTTGACCTTTTGCAAGCATGCAAGTACCTCCTTTATTTCCTGCATTTCTTGGCTCACTTGCTCTGCTTTTGCAATAGACGCTTCTGCCGTGGACAGCTTTAACTGATCTACGATCATGGCAAGTTTCTTCAGTTCACTTTCCCACTTCATAAACCAGACCTCAGGAGCCTCATTAATTAAATAAGGCCCCATCTGTTGCAAGCGTTCCTTCGATATGGTGAATCCACCTGAAAGTTGACGCTCTTCATAAAGTGCTCCTAATGTGCTGCGTTCCGATTCTGAGACTGCCACTGCTGTTAGAATCTCATAGATTTTGCCGTCTTCTTCAAGGATAGTCTCTGATTCCAACTTCCAGCCATTGGCTAGCAGCCAACGGCGCACATGATCTTCACCCACATTCGGTTGTAAAATCAAATGCTGAACGCCTGGAAGCTTCGATTTACCTGCCTCTAAAATGCTCGCCATCAAGCTGCCGCCCATGCCAGCGATCGTGATGACATTCACTTCACCGGCTTCAATTACGGCAAGACCATCACCCGATCTGACTTGAATGACTTTAGATAAACCACTTTCGAGCACCTGTCTTTGCGCTGCCTCGAAAGGTCCAGGGTTTACTTCCCCTGCTACCGCAGCTACGATAATCCCTTGCTGCGCCAAATAGGTTGGCAATAAAGCATGATCCGAACCAATGTCGGCTACTTTTGAGCCCACTGGCACGCGATCAGCAATCATTTGAAGTCTTTTCGATAATTTAACCATATGCTACATTACCCACTCTACCCATTTTTTTCGCAGCAAAAATAATGCTACGCCTACTGAAACTAATTTGGCTGTAAAAGATATTTGAATGAGACGCGAGCTCATTTCGATATCCACAAGGAATGTCATGGCCTCAGGAATAAACCAAACCAAGCCTCCTACTAGCATGAGCACGCTAGCCGCTTGTTTATTCGTGTGATGTGCAAGCCAAGCCATCCATATGAGTACAACACTTACAGGAACCCAGCTTAATTCAAGTGAAAACCAAGCAGGATGCTCTAATTTTTGCATCAACAACCAACTATATGTCCCTACTAGCCCAAGCCATCCACAAATTTGGAAAATCGCCATTCGACCAATCAAGCCATTAAATAACCAAATACAACTGCAAAATGCCAAATATCCGATATACGTAGTTGACGTGTGGATACCCGACATATCCATTATATGTAACCCCAAAAGTAACATAGCAATAGATGCTATGCCGCACAAGACATAGGCAATGACAGGCGTACGACTAAATTGTCTGTATGCGACTGCATAACAAATGATGACAAAAAGTGTGGAAATACCGATTTGCATTGGCAATCCAAAAGAGTTAAAATTAAGAGCAGATAAGGCAAGAGCGGCAATTACCGCTAATGCGAACAACCATATTTTCCAATTACTGTTTGTTACAGCTGTAGCCGAAACACCCAAAAGTGAAGCCGGTTTAGGGGTCAAATCATCCACATACAAATTCATTAGAAAATCGCAATAATGCTCGGGAAGCAATTTGCTCCGGCGCCAATGATCGATTTCTTTTACTATTACTTTTCTTCTCTCAGCATCCATCTATTCGCTCACCTTCCTAGCTACTTTATCGGTGATTCAATGCTCAGATTTTAGTGAATTTTTATGAAAAACCGCAAAAAAAGACCCCGCCGAATTTGGCAGGGCCCACTCCAAGCGATTTTATTCCAAAAAGTCCTTCAAACGTTTGCTACGGCTTGGATGTCTTAATTTCCGCAAAGCTTTTGCTTCAATTTGACGAATCCGTTCCCTTGTAACACCGAATACTTTACCGACTTCTTCTAATGTTCTTGTACGTCCATCATCAAGTCCGAAACGTAAGCGAAGCACATTCTCTTCTCTTTCAGTTAACGTATCCAGTACGTCTTCAAGCTGCTCTTTCAGAAGCTCGTATGCCGCTGCATCCGCTGGCGCTAGCGCCTCTTGATCCTCGATAAAATCCCCTAAATGTGAATCATCTTCTTCACCAATCGGTGTTTCTAATGAAACAGGCTCTTGTGCAATTTTCATGATTTCACGAACTTTATCCGTGCTTAAATCCATCTCTTTCGCAATTTCCTCTGGCGTAGGTTCGCGCCCCAATTCTTGCAGCAATTGACGAGAAACACGAATCAATTTGTTAATCGTTTCAACCATATGTACCGGAATCCGAATCGTTCTCGCTTGATCCGCAATGGCGCGAGTAATCGCTTGACGAATCCACCAGGTCGCATAGGTACTGAATTTGTAACCTTTGGTATGGTCGAACTTCTCCACAGCCTTAATAAGACCCATATTACCTTCTTGAATCAAATCAAGGAACAGCATGCCGCGACCTACATAACGTTTGGCGATACTGACAACGAGTCGAAGATTAGCTTCTGCTAAACGACGCTTCGCTTCCTCATCCCCATTTTCAATACGTTTAGCCAACCCCACTTCGTCTTCCGCGGAAAGAAGCGGTACGCGACCAATTTCTTTCAAATACATCCGAACTGGATCATTAATTTTAATCCCCGGCGGCAAAGCCAGATCATCATCGAAGTTAAATTCATCGCGCTCGTTTTCTTCCGGATTCATCGAATCTTCATCTGACTCATTCCCCACATCAATACCTTGTTCGGAAAGTTGTTCAAAGAACTCATCGATTTGCTCAGGATCCTGATCGAAGGGAGCTAATTTCTCCATGATATCCTTGTAAGTTAGTGAGGACCGTTTTTTCCCCTGCTCTATAAGTTGGTCTTTCACCTGGTCCAGGGTCAATTCTGTCTCTAATTCTGTACGCTGATCATTCGCCATGGTACGGACTCCCTCCTCCCTAGTCATGTCAGTTTAGCTAAGATAACTTCAACTGTTTTTCTAGGGCAATAATTTCAATTGCAATTTGTGCAGCTCTAAGATGGTCTCCCTCGCGTACTGCGCGAGCTTGTTCTTCTTTCTTACGTTCAACTTCTTCTTGCATTGGAACTTTGCGAATTTGGCGAATATAGTCGTCAATCACTTGTTCATTTAGTCCATGACCAGCTCCCATCATTACGATGGAACTAGCCAAGCTCTCCAGCTGTTCGTCTTGCAGCATGGCAATGTATCGGCTTGCATCGGGCTCTAAATACTGAGCGTAGTAAGCATATAAATAAGCAGCTAAGACTGCGTGAGCTTCAACATTAAACTGGTCACCTAATTGCGCTTCAACATGAGCACATACGTCACGATCGTGCATCATTACAGCTAAAATCAAACGCTCTGCATTATGATATGCAGGTAGTAACGAGGGCGTTTTTTTCTTAGTTCGTTCCGCTGCTCTCCCATTATTCATAACATTATTCCACAGAATTGGTTTATTATCCCCATCTGGTCGGTTTTTTTCCGATTGCAATAAGATTTCATGGAGATCTAACTTCATAGCTTCATAAGAAGAATCAGGAAACTCTGAAGCTAACTGTTTGAGATAATGTTCACGTTCCATAGGAGATTGCAACTGGCTAATTAATTTCACAGCGGATTGCAGATAACGTAGTCGTTCACCGTCCTCATGCAATTTAAAATTTTTGCGGATGTATAAGAGCTTATATTTCATCGATGGCACGGAAGCTCCAATGATCTCCCTTGCGAATCGGTCAAACCCATATTGGCGAACATAATCATCTGGATCTTTGCCATCTGGCAGCATCGCAACCGTGACGCGGCTTCCGGTCTCTTCCAATAAAGGAATACTCTTGAAAGCTGCAGATTGTCCTGCATTATCACCATCATAGCAAATGACGATTTCATCCGCGTTGCGGTTCAATAAGGCAGCATGCTCTTTGGTTAATGCCGTGCCCATCGTCGCAACACCATTGGTAATCCCCGCTTCCCACGCTTTGATCAAATCCACATACCCTTCGAAAATAACGGCTTGCTGAAGCTTTCGCATATTCGGCCGGGAAAGGTGCAGATTGTACAAAGTCCTACTTTTATTGAAAAGGATGGATTCGGGACTATTCAAATATTTGGGTTGCGCATCCCCCATGGCTCTGCCGGCAAATGCGATGACCTTGCCCGTAGAGTCGCAAATAGGGAACATGATACGTTCACGGAATTTGTCCACGTACCCATGGCCTTCATGTTTGGCAGAAATCAAACCGCCTTTTTCCATTAGAGCTAAATCAAATCCTCGTTTGTCCAATTGTTGAACAAGCGTGTCCCACATTAACGGTGCGTAACCAATCTGGAACGTATCAATCAGCTTATCGGAGATCCCTCTAGAGGTCAGATAGCCTTTTGCCGCTTTACCTTGATCAGTATTACCCACAACATAATGATAGAATTTGGCTGCAAATTCATAGGCCTTTAAAAGGGTAGCTTTTTCTTGCTGCTGCTCATTCTGCTCGTCAGATACCTCTTCCCAAGTAATTGGGATATCTGCGTCTTCTGCAAGCTTCGTAATCGCTTCTGCAAAGCTTAAGCCCTCGATTTCCATAATGAAACGAATTAAGTTCCCGCCTGCCTGGCATCCAAAGCAACGATATATCTGTTTCTCTGGTGTAACCGTAAACGAAGGACTTTTCTCCGAGTGGAAAGGACATAGTCCCTTCATATAATGCCCTTGTTTGCTTAAATGTACGTGCCTGCCAATGACATCTACGATATCATGGCGCTTCAGTACAGCCTCAATAACCTCTTCAGGTATGCGCCCGTACCTCATTTCAATCCACCTACAATTCAGGTCGCTTTTCCGACTAATTACTATTCGCTACTTGTTTTCGATTTCCTGCAATTTTTTTAAAAGATTTGTCAAACCATGTAGAAAATTTTTGCGATCCGTCTCTGTAAAGGGTTTTGGCCCCTTCGTGTGCTTACCATTTCTTCGCATTTTGGCGGAGGCATGGCGGCGTTCCAACAGATAATCAATCGAACTATCGGTATATTCCTGCCCCCGATTCGTCAAACAAATCGAACCCTTCGCTAAACCTAACGCGGCGAGTCCAAAGTCTTGTGTTACCAGAATATCACCTGACCGAATCTGATTGGCAATATATAAATCGACAGATTGATCGGAACGATCTACTTGAACTACCTTCACGCCTGGACTTTCCTTCATMTTATGATCGAATGAAGCAACTAGAACAACTTGTACGCCAAACTGTCTACCTGCCTGTTCGATTTCCGACTTTACAGGACAAGCATCGGCATCAACGATAATACTTCTTGCACTCAAGTGTCAGCCCCTGCCTTCAGAAGAAATCTCACCGTACTATTATATACGATGGACTTGCAAAAAATCCTGCAAGCCAGAACATAAAAGCTTACTAGATATGTTCAATGTGATCCATTATTAAACTGGCTGTTTCTTCAACAGCACGGTTTGATACATCAAAGATGACACACCCGATTTTACTCATAATTTTATCAGCAAAATCCAGTTCTATTTTAATACGTTCTACATTCGCATAGGTTGCATTTTCTGCAAGTCCAAGTGTACGAAGTCTTTCCTGGCGAATTACATTTAACTTATCAGGGTCAATGCGCAGGCCAATAATCTTATCCTTTGGCACGGTATAAATGGCAGCAGGCGGCTGCATTTCCGGAACTAACGGCACATTCGCCACTTTCAATCTTTTGTGTGCCAAATACATGGATAACGGTGTTTTGGACGTACGTGATACCCCTAATAGAATAATATCGGCTTTCTGAATGCCGCTAAAATCTCGACCATCATCATATTTAACGGCAAACTCAACGGCTTCGACTTTCTTGAAATAATCTTCATCCAGTGGATGGATCATCCCAGGTTGTCTGCGCGGTTCTTGCCGCAATGCGTTTCCTAACGTCGTCACAACAGGTCCAAGCAAATCGATATAGGGAATATCATATTGTTTCGCTTTCGTAATCAAATCATCCCGAAGTTCGGGGATAACTAGCGTAAATACAACGATTCCTCCATGCGTTCGAATCCCATTGATCACTTTATCAATACCCTCGAAATCGTGAATAAAAGGAGCACGTACGATTTCAACAGGCACTGGATGAAATTGCATAGCAGCTGCCCGAACGACAGATTCTCCTGTTTCACCGACAGAATCCGAAACAACATAAACACGAGTAGGTTGTGGATGTTCCATCTTCCTAACCCCTTTCAGCAGGGACAGACCCTACACTAGCATTTGTATGTAAAGAACATCAGAACAGAACGACAGCATGAGAAAAACCTCACCGATATGCGGACAGCACAAGGGCGAGGTGTTTTCCACCACATCATAACAAAGGGAGAAACACATGTCAATTGAAGCACATATTCATTTAAATATTGTATTTCTCCATTTGTTCAATAAATCCTCTTGCTTTCCACTGTACACCGATATGAATGTCCATGTAAGCACGCATGCATTGCTTAAGCTGCTCTTTGGTCTCCTCTTTCACTTGAACGGAACCCAATCTGCGCATATCCATTCTTGGAAAAAGTCTAAGCAGTTTCTGCGCACCTTCACCAATGGCAATCGCAGAGGCATCTTTATATCGACAGCGGCTACATAACGTACCACCCATATTTGGGCCGAAAGTCGTGATTCCAGCGGTTTCACCACAAGCAACACAGGCATCCGTTATTGGTAAATAACCAGCTAAATCAAACATTTTCATTTCATACAAATGGGTGACAATTTGCATGTCCTTATTATCTTCGATTGCCATCAAACCAGCCTTAAGCTGTTCGAATATGTAGTTATTCCCCTCTTCATCACCCAGCATACGATCCGTCATCTCTGCTAAATAGGAAGCATAGGCAGATTTATGCAAGTCTTCACGTAGAGCATGATGAGCCTCAATAATTTCGGCACCGTTAAGAGATCCCATCTGACCTCGTTGTTTAAAAAAAACAAAATCGCCGTACGTAAACAGCTGCGTAACGGCGCCATGTTTGCTTTTCAGTTTCTTCGCTCCGCGAGCCATAACTCCTACTTTCCCCAGCTCGGGGGTGAATAAACGAATAATTTTGTTACCTTCTCCRTAGTCCATGCTACGAATGACAATTCCTTGAACGCTATGCAGCAAATAGCTTCCCCCATGAATGCCGCTCTGAATATACGAATTCTTTATATCACATATTCAGACCATCGAGCGGCTCTTCGTTACTTTGATCCTCTTCTTGCACTTCTGAATCCATGCCAGGTTCTCCCGTTACTTGTTTGTACAGCAGATAGGCGTCCACATCACCGGTCTTTGAAAAATACGTCCACGAAAAATCTTTCATGTTCAGCATCCTCCCCATCGAACGTGATGTTCATAGGATGTGCATTAGGCGCCTCAGTATGCGATGTAAAAACTGGAACTCTTAGGAAAAAAATTTACTCGTGACGGAAACCGAGATCTCGAAGGACTCTGTCTTGATTTCTCCAGTCTTTCTTGACTTTCACCCATAATTCCAAGAATGTTTTGGAACCCAGTAGTGTTTCAATATCCCGACGGGCTTGTCGCCCAATTTCTTTCAGCAACGCACCTTGTTTACCGATGACAATTCCTTTTTGCGACTCACGCTCCACGAAAATGACCGCGGAGATATGAACGATTCCATTCGGTTCGACACGCATATCTTCAATCTGGACGGCAATAGAGTGTGGAATTTCTTCCCTTGTCATATGCAAAATTTTCTCGCGTACAAGCTCCGCACACACGAATTGCTCCGGGTGATCGGTAATTTGATCCGCAGGGTAATATTGAGGTCCTTCCGGCAAGTAGCGAATAATTTGCTCGAGAAGCGTCGTTACATTGTTCCCTTTCAACGCAGATACAGGTACGATTTCAGCGAAATTGTACAGGTCTTTGTAATTCGTAATAATGGCAAGCAGCGCCTCAGGCTGAACGAGGTCGATTTTATTTAAGACCAAAATGACTGGCGTTTCAATATGCTTTAACTGCTCGATAATATAACGGTCTCCACCACCTATACCATCTGCAACGTCAACTAAAAATAATACAGCATCTACTTCACCAAGTGTCCCATGAGCAACTTTACTCATGTAATCGCCTAGCTTAGATGTTGGTTTATGGATACCTGGTGTGTCTAGAAATACAATTTGCCCATTATCCGAAGTATATACGCCATGGATCTTATTTCTAGTTGTTTGAGGCTTATCTGACATGATCGCAATCTTTTGTCCGATAATTTGGTTCATTAGTGTTGATTTACCGACATTCGGGCGTCCGATAATCGCGACAAACCCTGACTTAAATTCTTTTTTGGCCACTTCTACTTATCCTCCATTTGTGTGCAAATCTTTCGTTGTAAAAGCGCCTGGCAATAAAGCAGCCACCGTCGTTTGAACGAAAGCTCCTTTGAGATTACTCAAATAAACAGGCATTTCCGGTTCGCACAATTCAATTAATACTTGTCGACATACGCCGCATGGCGAAATCGGCCCTTCCGTATCTCCAGTTACCGCGATTGCTTGAAAGGATCCCCTCGGATGCCCATCTGCAATAGCACGGAATAACGCAGTTCTCTCGGCACAATTCGTCGGTCCATAGGCTGCATTTTCGACATTACACCCTAAATGCACATGTCCATTCGCGTCCAATAATGCGGCACCGACCTGAAAGTTAGAATAAGGCGTATAGGCTCGCTTCATCGCTTCTTTGGCGAATTCAATGAGTTCTTGCGGATTCATAGCCATCCCCACCCMTTTTAGTAATAGTTAAGTTATAGCATGTTTAAGCATGAAAAAGCGAGGAGCGTCACGACAATACCAATTATTGCCCCCAAAAAAAGCGCTGGGAAAGGCCTTGTTTTCTTATCATACAAGACAATAAGGATAAGAATAGACAGCGTATACCCAAGTAACGCGGCGATTGTTTCGGTGACTAATACCAATATGACAGTAGCAATCGCAAAGGCGATAGCTGTTAATAAACTGGGTCTAACTAGTTTCCCTTTGTCCGAGAACCTTGTCTCAATCACGATAACAGTTAGCATGACTAGTGCAATCAAGATCCATATCGCACCCGCTGACATCGGAGTTTCTTCGAGTCTGGCATGCCTTAACAATCGGTCGACTGGCTCATAGAAAACAACTAAGCCGACAACGATTGCAAACATAGCAGACACCAATACGGACGCCGCGGCGACGTCCTTCGCAATTTTGGCTAGCGGATGGCGGTCTGGCATAGCTAGATCCACCGTTTTCTCGACAGCCGTATTAATTAATTCTGTGACAATCATAAGAGTGACGGCCAACAAAATAAACAAAATATCAGTTTTGGATAAATGAATGAAAAGAGCTGCTAATAACACAAGAAACGCAACGGAAAAATGAAATTTCATATTTCGCTGCGTATCTAGTGCATATTTGATTCCTTCATAGGCATACCGAAAACTTCTGCGCCATTTACGGAAGCCGCTTGACATTAGCGTGTCAAGCCTGCCTTCTGCAAAATGTCCTCCTGTTTAGCGAACATCACTTTCTCTTCTTCTTCACTCTGGTGATCATATCCAATCAGATGCAAGAAGCCATGGACAAATAGAAATCCAAGCTCTCGTTCGACAGAATGACCATATTCTTCTGCTTGCGCAATCGCACGTGGTACGGAAATAATAATATCGCCAAGCGGCTCGATGAACGCCTCTGATACGGTTTCGCCTTCTTCAAGCTCTCCCTCAGAATCGTCACCATCATCTTCATAGTTAATCTGAATCTCATCATCCCCAAATTCACTCATCGCAAAGGAGAGAACATCTGTAGGCTTGTCTAAATTGCGATATTGCTTGTTCAAATCTTGGATCGTCTCGTCATCAACGAACGTGAGGGCAACCTCACCTTCGGATACACCTTCAATCTCACCTGCAAGCTTGAGAAGCTCCTCGAGCTTTTCAATGAACGCAGGCGAGATTTCTTTCTCTTCCTGTTCACTGCTCCATGCTAATGTCAAATCTACACTTGCCATAGGGATAAGCCCTCCTTCTTATGCTCCTGGCTTCTTAGCCGTTAATTCACTTGGATATTCAATGCGAGAATGGAAGATGCCTAACAAAGTTTCATTCAATGTTTTGGCGATCTTATCAAGCTCCTTCAATGTGAGGTCACATTCGTTGAATTGACCATCGTCCAAGCGTGATTTAATAATTTTGGTTACCATGGAATCGATTTGTTCAAGGGTCGGGTTACGCAATGAACGTACCGCTGCCTCCACACTATCTGCAATTCCGACAATAGCCGCTTCCTTCGATTGTGCTTTAGGCCCAGGATAACGGAAATCCTCTTCACGTATCCCTTTCTCACTATTCTCTTCTTCAGCTTGCTTCTTCGCTTTATGATAGAAAAAGTGCAGTAGCGTTGTCCCATGATGCTGTTCAGCGATATCGCGGATCGGTTTAGGCATTTTATAATCCTTCAGCATATCAACACCATCGCGCGGATGCGCAATAATAATGGACTTGCTAAGATTCGGATCTATACGATCATGCGGATTCTCGATATTCGTTTGATTTTCAATAAAGTAGCTAGGCCGTTTGGTTTTGCCAATATCGTGATAGTACGAACCTACCCGGCACAAAAGCCCATCTGCCCCAATGGATTCAGCAGCCGCTTCGGACAGGTTGCCCACCATCACACTGTGATGATACGTACCTGGTGTTTCCGTTAACAGCTTGCGAAGCAGTGGATGATTCGGATTCGAAAGCTCTACCAGCTTAAGCGGGGACAAGATTCCGAATGAAGCTTCAAAAAACGGAAGCAGCCCGATGACGAAAACGACGGTTACCAGTCCTCCAGCAGTAGCGAAAGACAGAGACATCAGTGCTTCTCGTTGTTGAAAGTGGTCTTCCATCAAAAGCATCGCCGTGATCGTTAACATGGAGAAAAAGGCGATCATTAAGCCGGCTTTCAAAATAGTCGCACGCTGACTTGCACGTTGAATCGTAAATACACCGCTAAAACAAATAACTAAGCTAACTAAGCCAAACCGGAAATCGAATAACGCATCGTGTTCTGTATTAAAAATAATACTAGCAATTGTAGAGAACAAAACCGATGAAATAAAAGCAAGCGGTGCATCCAGTAATATAGCGATTAAGATGCTGCCGAGTGCTGTCGGTGCCAGATATCCGATAAATGGATAATCAAAATTCTGGAGCAGCGAAATGATTTTCATACCAGCAATATTCAACACGAAGATGAGAACAAGCATAACCAGTTGTGAATTATTGTATTTGACCTGTAAGTTACTCTGTCTAACAAATATAAAGATCGCAAAGGACAAGAGTGCACAAAGGATACCAAGGCCGAGCTGAGGCAAATGATTCGCTTTATCCTTTAGCAGCTTCAACTTCTCCAACCGCGTGTATATTTCTTCCGTAATGACATCTCCGGCTTTAACCAGGACATCATTCTTATTAATAAAAACGGTCTTCATGTTGCCCCGTGCTTGTCCTTTCGCATCATCGGTACCTTTTTGATCAAAGAATTTATTCGGGGTAATCAACGCTCTGGCTATCTCGGTTACCATCTCGCGAGACGTATTCTTCGCTAAGTTAGACGTATTCACCACTTCTGCAACCTTAGCCCTGGCTGTTTGTGCATCCAAGATTTCGTCAATCATCAGCTTGGTGACAATATCTTTCGTCACAATACGCATGTCCGCGAGCTCTTCCTTGGTCAAGCGAGGCAGTTTAAAATAAACCTCTTCTGGAAGCGGATATTTCTGGTCCGATAGTCCGAGTTGAATTTGTTCCAGCAACAAATCATTATATTGCCCACTATTGCGCAATGATTTAATGGCATCATTCGTCAGATCACTTATAAGTTGTGGAATGACACGGCGGTAAATGCTGACCTTGTCATCGAACTTCACTTCTTCATCGGCGTTGATCTGAGATAATTTATCAAAAATAGCATCACTAATAACTTCATTCTTGAGATTAACGATCCGATAAACAGGTTGAACGCGCTTCGCAGCATCTTCTTTGGCTTGCTCTGTTGCGACAGCGTTCTCAATCTGCTCTGGCGCATAAATCGTCTTCTCACTCTTCATACCTAAGGTAATGTCGAAAACTTGTGGAACGAGCTTAGCATACAATGTGACATAGAATATCAATCCCAATATGAGAAACAAGATTACTCTTAAGCCTGTATTGTATTTCCATCCGCTCAGCCGGTAATGAAATTTGCCCTTCATTTGCACTTCATTTTTCATTACGGAGGTCATTCCTCTCTATCTGTCCAACCTACATCATTACTTATTCATTTCATCGTTATAGGCAACAATTATTTTCTGTACAAGTGAATGACGTACAACATCACCTTCATCAAAATAAATAAACCCTAGTTCTTCAATACCACTAAGAATACGGGACGCTTCAACCAAGCCAGATGACTTTCCTCTGGGTAAATCGATCTGTGTCACATCGCCTGTAATGACCATTTTGGAACCGAAACCAAGTCTCGTTAGGAACATTTTCATTTGCTCTGGCGTCGTGTTCTGTGCCTCATCCAGAATGATAAAGGAATCATCCAACGTACGCCCTCTCATATAGGCTAATGGGGCGATTTCGATGAGTCCTCGCTCTAGTGACTTCGCAACTTGCTCAGGCCCTAGGACATCATTAAGAGCATCATACAATGGGCGTAAATAAGGGTCAACTTTTTCCTGTAAGTCCCCTGGCAGAAACCCTAAACTTTCCCCTGCTTCGACAGCTGGACGTGTGAGGACAATACGTTTGACAGCCCCTTCTTTCAATCGCGTCACGGCAAGAACAACAGCTAAATACGTCTTACCTGTTCCTGCTGGACCTATCCCAAAGACAATATCTTTCTTCTTGATCGTGTCCACATACTTCTTCTGCCCAATCGTTTTGACACGAATCGGCTTTCCTTTATGTGTGGATGTAATTTCACCTTTGAACAGATCCAATAGTTGTTCTGCTTTCATTTGCTTCGCTAACTCAACGGCATATAGAACATCTCGCTCAGTTACCGTGTAATTATTACGAATCAGCTGCAGCAGAACTTCAAAAAGCTGCTGAAGTGAGTTCACTTCCGCAGCTCTGCCTTGAATTGTGATTTCGGCTTCGCGCGTAAAGATTTGAGCTTCAATTTCCCGTTCGATGATATGTAAGAATTTATCCTGCGGACCAAACAAAGCTAGTCCTTCATTTGGATTTTTCAATGTAATTTTTACAGATTGCGCATTTTCTATCAACAGGGCCTCATTCTCCTTGTGTCACTATTGGTTGTTCTTCAGCAATATTCTCTTCGACCTCAAAATGAACGTCTATATAAATTTTACCATTCTCTGTTTTTTCATGCAAAATTTTTTCTCCAACGATCCTTGCATCCTCGCCTGCAGCAGCCAATAATTTGGCTCTAGCTTGCTCTAAACCCACCTTTTTCGCGTTCGCTGCTTCCACTGGCTCTTCGACGACATGTACCTCCATTATTTTCTCATGAAGCCATCCTAGAGGGATTGAAAAGGAGCGCCAAGCTAATGTTTTGCGATCAGGTATCGTTTCAAATTGTTCGAATGCCGTCTTCCCATAGCCTGTAAGCTGCAACGCTCTTGAACCTACTACGAGATAACTTCGATGTTCGGTTTCACCCGTGAAGACCTTATATTGTTTCGTAAGCGGAGCTTCGATTCGGGAGGTATACCAGACCACTCCTTTTATCTTACCATCTGCGACCACGATTTGACTATTTTGCTCATCACCAATCGTACCTGAGATCAAAATAGCCCCTTTGCGCACATAGGTATTCGGTTTAACCATCGGTTTTCCTTTCACCGACTGTATTTCCGTTACGAGCGCACTTTTGGATGCCACAATGTTTCGTGGATTTTTCAATGGATCTTTTCCAGGGATGGTCGCCTCAACAACCTTAATGATAATATGCGTTCCTCGAATTTCGACGCCAACCCACGCTGCACTAGGAAGTTGCTGCTGAATAGCACGAGAGAGCTCCTCGGTCTTGTCCAACTTAAATTTCCACTGAAACTTATGGATGCCTTGCTTGGATGCAGCCTGCAAAATGTCAGACGATGCAATTCGGTCATTACCGTCTACTGACACTTGCCACACCAATGACGTGAGCACATAGAGACTAATAATAAAAGCAGCTATACCGCCAAATAACACTTTTCTCCGTCCAATTTTATCCATAAAAAATGGCAGCCCAAATCGCTCCACCACGTGTACTCTGCAGCCTGTCCGTTTCAAAAGCGGCCGAAGTCGGAAGAAATCTTTGATAAGAATGCACAGCTCCAGCTTCCCATCTTTGCCAGTTTGAATATCCCAAATGGAGAAGCCCCCCACCACCATGGGACGAATCAACCTTTCGCAGTCCTTGCCTCTAATTTGTATGCGTACATAGCCACGCAAACGGGCAATGAATAGGGATTGTT
Organism: Paenibacillus sp. 2RAB27; assembly: GCF_052115445.1. Classification (NCBI taxonomy): domain Bacteria; kingdom Bacillati; phylum Bacillota; class Bacilli; order Caryophanales; family Paenibacillaceae; genus Paenibacillus; species Paenibacillus sp. 2RAB27. The sequence goes on along the minus strand of NZ_JBFRGR010000008.1, from coordinate 13,337 downwards.
TCATGACTCAGCCTCCAGTTCTCATTCGCACTACCACTACATTAAGGCATATATTTTACATGATCGATGATGCCTTCAATGAATACTTCTTCTGAAAGAATCGCTCTTATGACCAACTGTTGGCCGCATACTTCCAGCGTTCCTTTCGATAACTCCAGCTTCAGAATCTCACTGGAAAAATGCAGTACGCCCCGGTGATTCTCAACATATAGCTGTACGTTGCCGATCATCGTGATTCGCGGCAAATCCTGTACAACATCTTGGGGAAGATCAAGGATCTTGGCCGTGAACTGGTTCCATTTGCGGGTCAAGCGACGCATAGCTGGGCAGTACCCCCTCTAACTAGAAGATCGAGAATGCAGAAAAAGCGCATAGACTTTCTACCAAATTATGCGACAGCAGCCGCTTTTATGCTGAATAAACGACTGCACCATACACTTCGGACATATGAGTAATTGCTTGGCATGGACGCAGAGGATCAGGCACGGGATCTCGGAGGTCGGACGTTGTTGGTGGTGTTAATAGGCTTAGAGAGACAAGTACTTTTCACTTTTGTTTAACTGGAAAATGTACATCTATTTATGAGAAATCCTCTCAAAAATTCGATTTAAATGTAAAACATGTAGTTAAAACAGCTACTTTTGTTCAGATCGGGTAAAATGGTTAAAATTAACTGCAGGTTTTCCATCTATGTTGGGATTATGGATGCACCGCGCTTACTCCAAGCCATCAAACCTATATACTGGCGTGTACGCAAAAAAACACCCTTTCGCAATTGCAAAAGGGCGTTATTTACATCATTTCATCTACCGTATGGCTTTTTGGCACGTGGCGGACCTAATATCTCTGCCCAAACAACGCCTTGAAGAACTTGATTCCTACTCGGTTGGTCTGGAAATTGGCTTGCGGTTGAGATCTCATCTGCATAAGTAGGTGAACTTACAGTTGGTCCACTTTTCACAACCGGTGTGAAGGGTGATGGCTTCTGTTTCTGAGCTGTTGTGGTTGATTTACCAAGACCAGACTGATTAAATTCGTCTCGTACGCGTTCCGAACGACCGGATGGAGTCATATGTCCTGGTTGCACTTTCTTCGCTTCTACAGGCCTTCTAGCGTCGCCTGGACCGTCTCCAAAGGTCGGCATACCTTTACTTGAAGTATTCTGCTCAGCTCGCTTGCGTCTGCTTTGTATTTGRTAGAAAAAGGTTAACGCTATAATGACCAAATACCAGTTCTTAAATAAGAATGCGATCAGCTGTTCCAATTGATCACCTCACAAACCTTATTCTTTTTCATTTTTTCCATCGTTGACTTTGCCTAAAGAGGAACGCATTTGCGTATCAGATTCAATATTTTTGAGATTCATATAATCCATGACCCCTAATTGACCATTTCGCAGAGCTTCAGCCATGGCAAGTGGGACTTGCGATTCCGACTCAACAACCTTAGCACGCATTTCAACAACTCGCGCTTTCATTTCCTGTTCTGCTGCAACAGCCATCGCGCGGCGTTCCTCTGCTTTCGCCTGAGCAATCCGTTTGTCTGCCTCCGCTTGCTCTGTTTGCAAATGAGCACCAATATTTTTACCAACATCCACATCCGCAATATCAATAGACAGAATTTCAAAAGCTGTCCCTGCATCCAAGCCTTTACCTAAAACAGTGCGGGAGATCATGTCTGGATTTTCTAGGACATCCTTATGAGATTCGCTGGAACCTACGGTTGTAACGATCCCCTCTCCGACACGCGCAATAATGGTCTCTTCACCGGCTCCACCTACGAGTCGATCAATGTTTGCACGAACCGTAACTCGCGCGATGACCTTTACCTCAATACCGTTCTTCGCGACGGCTGAAACATTCGGCGTTTCAATGACACGTGGATTTACACTCATTTGAACAGCTAACAACACATCACGACCTGCCAAATCAATGGCTGCCGCGCGCTCAAACTCCAAATGAATTTTGGCACGATGCGCAGCAATTAATGCGTTCACAACACGGTCAACATTACCTCCAGCTAGGTAGTGACTTTCCAACTGATTGACACTAAGATCAATCCCGGCTTTCGTTGCTTTAATCATTGGGTTCACAATGCGACTTGGTGTTACCCGACGGAGTCTCATAGCAATCAGTGTAATAATGCTGATTCTTACACCAGAAGCCAGCGCAGAAATCCATAGCATAACTGGAACAACACTTAGTAAAATCGATAATACAATAATAATGATKGCTGCAAGCAGTACCAAATATAAACCTGGTTCAATCGTCATTTGTTTGTATCCTCCTAATGATTTGGTTGGTCATCCACGGCTTTCACTACAACACGAACTCCTTCAACTTCCACAACGATTATTGCTTTATTGACCGAAATAAAACTACCATGCGTGACAACATCAACACGTTCTCCTTGAATTAATGCCGTTCCTGCAGGTCGCAATGGCGTTATGGCTTCTCCCGTCAAACCAACTAAATTAGAGCGATCAGGGCTCGATGTAAAGCCCTTGCTCGTGGTTAGCTGTTCCTTCAGAATGAAACGGTTCCAAACGCCGCGATGTTTAAACGTCCTAATTGCAGCAATGACAACTACAAGGGCGACTAGCAAAGCAATAATTAACATGTACGCTGCTTCCTTAGGATCTGAAGAAGCCATCAGTACACCGCCGAATAAGCAAATCGCCCCTAGAACACTTAGAATTCCGAAACTGGGCACAACCAATTCTAAAATCAAGAGAACCAAACCAAGTCCCAAGATAGCTAAGTCTCCAAAACTTGCAAAGCCAGCCAAGTAAAAACCTAAGAAATATAAACCAAAGCCAGCAACCCCCGCCAAGGCCAACAATCCACTACTGAAAAAAAGCAGTTCCAGCGCTATACCAATAATCCCAACCATCAATAATACGGTACCTGTCACAGGGTGAGTCAGAAACGCGGATAGATTATCGAGAAACATCGTCGTTCACTCCTTCCCTTCAAACTTCTTCTCATAAGGTATGTACGTATTAACTTATGAACTGTTTCGGAATTTAGTAGAAATTTTAAAAAAGCACTTAAACTGTGAGAAAAACTTCTATCGAAGTCATTCGAGGATGTGCGACCGCGTTTTTATGGTTGTTTTTATCGCCAATTAGCAAGACGTTTTCGGGAACCGAAAACTTATACTTTCTAATGTGGAAGAAAAAAGACCAAATGGAAATGATCCACTTGGTCTTCACAAAACATATTTGGTATTAACCTAATAATTGTTGAACTAACTGATTGATAAGTTTACCATCAGCGCGTCCTTTAACCTGAGGCATCAATGCCGTCATCACTTTGCCCATATCCGCTTTGGAAGAAGCACCAATTTGCTGGATGGTCTGCTGTACAATGGCTTTCACTTCTTCCTCAGAAAGCTGTTGCGGCATGTACTCAGCTAGAATAACAAGTTCCGCCTTCAGGTTGTCGGCTAGATCGTCACGACCTGCCTTGCTAAATTCTTGGAGGGAATCCTTACGCTGTTTGATCTCACGAGTTAGAACATCAAGCACTTCATTGTCGTCTAAGGGTCTTTTCAGATCAATCTCAGAATTCTTAATCGTAGAACGTACCATTCGAATTACAGAGAGCTTAAACTTGTCCTGACTCTTCATCGCTTGTTTCATATCTTCGTTCAATCGATCGCTTAAGCTCATGTTGCCTCCTAGAACTTTCTTTTACGAGCAGCCTCAGATTTAAGCTTACGCTTAACGCTAGGCTTGTCATAATGCTTACGTTTCTTTACTTCTGCAAGAACGCCATCCTTAGCGATGGAACGCTTAAAGCGACGAAGTGCAGCATCTATAGTTTCGTTCTTACGAACTCGAGTTTCTGACAACAGTTTTCCCTCCCTCCGAACAGACCATCTAAGACAAAACGGTTCATCAAATCTCATTATAGGTGATAGTAATTAGGGTGTCAATCGCAAACTGATCTTTCCTACTAGAAAGATTAGTTATGGAYCCCAAGGGGTGCCAATCTCGCACCTGCCATCAAATGATAATGCAAATGGTGAACAATTTGACCGGCGTTTGCTCCAATGTTCGTGATCACACGATAACCGGATTCTTCTACCTCTAGCTCTCTAGCAATTTGCGCAGCCGCACGCTGCATTTGTCCCACAACTGCCCAATCTTCCGGCTGTCCTGCCGCTAAAGAAGCAAAGTGTTTCTTCGGAATAATAAGGACGTGAATCGGTGCTGCTGGCTGAATATCATGAAAAGCTAGAATCTGATCATCTTCATAGACTTTCTTAGAAGGGAGATCCCCCGCAATGATTTTACAAAAAATACAATCACTCATTGATCCATTCGTCCTCCCGACATTGTTATCCTACTTAGTTATAAGTTTATCGGAAAGCACTCAAAAAATCCAATCCAAATCTTATCGAAATTAGCGATGAGGTTGACTTTTGAGGGATTGGTGGATCTTCTTCCATTTTGCCTTCTCAGCTGCTTGAAGTCCTTTGTCCTCTTTGCGAGCCAAATAAGCCAGTTCCTTCTGTAATTTCACATAATTCTGAAAACGCTCCGCGGACAAAGCTCCCGAATCTAGCGCAGATTTCACTGCACATTTCGGTTCATTCTCATGCTTACAATCTTGAAAGAAGCATTGCTCGGCGAATTCCTCAATATCCTGAAAGGATGTGCTCAACCCTTCGGTAGCGTTCCAAAGCTGCAGCTCTCTCATCCCTGGTGTATCGATCAAAATACCGCCATCCGGCAGTAAAATCAGCTCACGATGCGTTGTCGTATGCTTTCCTTTGTCATCGCCCGATCGAATATCTCCCGTGTTCAAAATATCTCTGCCATAAATACGATTCACTAAGGTTGATTTCCCTACCCCTGATGAGCCTAGAAGTGCCACCGTCTGTCCGCGAGTCATGTAGGCAGCAAGTTCATCTAAGCCTCGATTTTCGGCAGAGCTAATAATATGAATGGGTACGCCAATGGCAACAGCCGCTACTTCAGCCGCCAACTCATCTGGATTCTCGCACAGATCAGACTTGCTTAATACGATGACGGGATTAGCACCGCTTTCCCATGCGAGTACTAGGTAGCGCTCAATTCGGCGAACATTAAAATCCTGATTCAAAGCGTTTACCAGAAAAACGGTATCTACATTGGTTGCAACAATTTGCTCTTCCGTGACTTGTCCAGCCACTTTACGGGAAAACTTACTTCGACGAGGAAGCACGGCATGGATCACAGCACGCTGCTCTCCTTCACGGATTGATAATACTACCCAATCCCCTACCGCAGGGTAATCCTCGCGACGTAGCGCTTGGTGACGCATTTTGCCGGAAACTTCAGCCAACACTTCGCCAACTTCCGTTTGAACGCGATACATATGTTTATGTTCTAAGGAGACGCGGCCTGCGACAAATCCTTCTTCGTTAAGAAAGGGTTCAAATGCTTTTTCGAAACTTACATGCCATCCTAAATCTGCTTTATTCAAGTCCATATTACATCCTCTCAAGGGGTTCTAATGTGCAGTATATACCGAACTGATTCGCCCCACACGGGAAAGAATGAGTTAGATTATTTAATCCGCGGATCCTATTTGACACCGGTCAATTCACTTGTAGACTGAAAGTCTATTTTTGCATATAATAAGTGTAAATGGATCGTTTGAATGGAGTGAGCGGATGAGTCAATTCATGAGAGCCTCGACCCGCAAAAAGCGTGATGTGATGATGGAAGTTGCCCTAACGATGTTCATGGAGAAAGGCTACGAGAATGTTTCTGTCGATGATATTATCGCAGCAACCAGCACCTCCAAAGGAACCTTCTATCATTATTTCAAAAGTAAAGATGCCATTATTTCAGCGTTATACAGTAAACAAACACAATTAATTCAGGAGTGGGTGAAACAGCCCCCTTCGAAGGTACAATCGCTAGAAGGTCATATTAATCGTCTATTTTTAGACTTAGCGTCGAATATTCAAATGTCACCGAGACTAATTCGTAGTTTGCAGGCACTTTCTTTACAAAATGATACGGTAAAATCCGAAGAACTACAGCAATTGAAAGTCTTGACTCAAAGCTTAATGCACTGGCTCCCGGAGCCCAAAAAGATTGAACTACTCGTATGCATGTATACCGGAACGATCCTTACTTGGTGCAATCAAGATGATGCCGACCTACTCTCCATGATGAAAAACAACTTAGCCTGGCTTTGGGTAGGTCTTCGTTCTGAGGAACCTTACGCATCGCTGCAGGTAGAACCCGTCCCCAAGGAGGAAAAGCGAATGAAAGTAGCTATTATTGGCGGAGGTTTAGCTGGATTAACAGCAGCCGCGTATTTATCAGAGAATCCACACGTAGAAGGTATTTTATTTGAGCGTAGTCCACAGCTCGGAGGGCGTGCCTTTACGTATGAGAAAGCAGGCTTCACGCTCAACTACGGCGCGCACGCCATCTACGGAATTGATCGTCATACCCTGACTACGATGGAACGTGAGCTCGGTCTGTCCTTCTCCTCTAAACAAGTAGATAAACGCAAAGTCGTCTATGCAAAGCACAATCAACTGACAACTGCACCGCTGGATGCCATTAACCTTCTCAAAACTGATCTGCTAAGCACGATTCAAAAAGTTCGTTTTGTTGGCGAAATTGCGGCTATTATTGCAAATATCCACAATATAAAAAACTACGCTACTTTGGCCGACTACCTTGCCGAGTCAAACGCCGATGAAGATGTTAAAGAGCTGTGGGAGCATTTGGTTTGCTCCAACTTCTTCATTACACCGGAAGATGCTCGCAACGTGTCCGGCGCTGTAATTAGCGAGTATTATCACAACTTGTTCTTGTCTAGCAAACCTGTTAACTATGTCTTGGGCAGCTGGGCTGTTATCACAAATCAACTAAAACAGAAGATGACCTCTTCCGGCAAATGGGAAATCGCCTTGCAGGAAGGTGTCGATGGACTTCGTTATGAAGATCGGAAATTTGTATTAAAAACGAAAACCCGTGAAATGGCATTTGATAAAGTGATCTTCGCGATGCCGGTTCAACAAGTAGTAAAACTACTTAAAGGTTCGGCTTGGGAGCCATTCTTAGCCCCTTATGAATCCAACACAGCAACCGAAGTAATGGTGTATGACATTGGATTAAGCCGCGTCGTCGCTAGACCATTTAGTTATATCAGTGATATGGATAATAAACTATTCATCAGCGATGTTTCCGCAACGGATCATACTCTTGTCCCAGAAGGTGGTCAACTGCTTCAAGGTATCGCTTACCTTAGTGATAAATTCGATAACGACGAGGAACGCAAGGCCTATTTGGATAATAAAACTTCTCAAATGGAAGCCCTCTTCGACATGCATTACCCAGGCTGGCGCGATGTTACCGCGGTTAAGAGAGTTTCGAAGAAAGCAATGGTATCCAGTGTGAAAAACATTGCGACTAATCGACTTTTGCCAACTCGTGTGGAAAATATTCCGTTCTACTTCTGTGGAGATGGCTGCACAGGTAAAGGCGAGCTTGCTGAACGCGCATTCTCGAGTGCACGCAGCGCGGCATTGTCTATCGTACAGGAAGTGGAACAAGCTTTACAGAACGTATAAATTCGAGAAATGAATTAACAACAAAAAGCTGTTCAAGATCTGACGTGTTGTCAGAAATTGAAACAGCTTTTTCGCTTTATTTGCTGGTAATGGACACCGTTCTCGTTGCCCCATCCCAATTGACGATACCGCCAAAAGTTTCACCTACGAATCTAGCAGGCGCAAGCGTGTAGCCATTGACTAGTCTGGCTGGTTCTTCCAACTCAATCGGCTTGCCATTCACATAGACCGTTTTTTGGTCAAGTGTCAGCTTGACGGTCGTGTTCCCTTTGGTTGCCGTGACAGATCGGGTTGCAGCTTCATAATCAACTTTAGCTCCCATAGCTTCGAAAATGGCACGAAGCGGTGTAAATGTCGATCCATTTACAATCGCAGGGGCTTGTTCAAATTGCTGTACAGTACCATTGATATTCACGGAAACTTGTGATGATATTCCAAACGTGCGGAAAGCCACTTGTTGGCCGGATTTATTCAAGATACGCATCTGCAGAACAGAGCCTTCTGGCACCTCGCCAGCTTTAAGGTCTAACCCGTAAGGCAAATTCGTTTGAGTAGCAATAACTCGACCATTCAACAGATACTCCACTTTACCAATGTATACTTCAGGTATTTTGATAAAAGGAATGATTCTCGTTTGCTTCGTAAATGCTTGATGATCAGCATCAATCGGCACATAACCTACACGGTCCGCAGGTTTAGCTGCATCCTTCACTTCAGAAAGAAGATAAGGATTAGCAATCAACTTGCTGTAGTAGTTTTGAATGTCAGAGGAAGTCGATAACGAGTAATCGTTCTTTGCGTTATTCATTTGCTGATCCACATTAAAATACGTAATAGCTTTCAATCTTGGATATTTGTAAGGCATAATTTCATACAACCGTTGTAGGTTCAGCTTCGCCCATTCCGTGTAATCCTCACCAGCCGAATGCGAATAATGCGGAACGCCAGTCTCACTCAGCATCAAAGGCTTACGATCTGCATAAGTGTTGTACAATCTTGTAAGTCTTTCTACGTTACTAGTCGCAAGCATGGATGGCAGTGATGGGTCTCCATTTTCGTAAGGCTCAATATATAAACTGACACCAACCCAGTCCACATACGCATCACCTGGATAGTAGGGATCAATATCATTCGCCGGTACATCCCCAGGGCTCCACACCATAGCCACGTTAGGCGCGTCTGTCGCAAATACATCATGAAGCATTCTAAACTTCGCGATATACTGCGCAGGATTCCCATGCCATTTCACCCATGCACCGTTCATTTCTCCTGCAAATCGTAAAAATATTGGAATTCCAGCAGCTTTCGCCTCTTTCGCCCAGCTCCTTAAATAAGCTCCATCTGTAACAGGATCTAGCCCATTGTCTGGCTCCCAAGCGATTTGCAAAGCACCACCAGCATCTTTGGCGCGCTTCGCATAGGAGGATGGAAAACCTTGTCCCCAATGTGCATAAGCTAAGTAAATCGCATGCTTTTTACCGTAGACGGATTGCATTTTAGTAAAAGTATTACCGACTTTAGGATCTTGCTCGGAATACATGCCTAAATATGTACCATATGCTGGTTCAAACTTGGCCAAACGGGATCCAGCTGATTCAGAGCGATCCTCGACGATGCTCTCGATATTTTCTTCCCGGTATAATTCAACGGTTGTCCGAATTTGATCAGCACGCTGTAATTTGACAGCACCCCAATCCTTGCCTGCATGGACCCAATATTGATTTTCCTGCTCATAATAACGAATTGCTTGATCATAATCGCCGATCTCATCAAAATATTTGTCTAATTTGCCACTGAAAAGAGCCGCATTCTCCCAGTCCCCTGCACCTGCATAGTAATCAGCTAGATATATCCAATGAGGAACCGCTGCTTTGGAATTTCCAGACGCTTGCAACGAGTCAGCTTGTTTCCAATGATCCCAAACAACATCCGCACGTACAGGTACTGGTGCCCCCGCCATACCCGCTGCAAGAATACCAACAGCCAGTGAAAGAATTCCTATTCGTTTATTCATTTTCAATTGTTATATACTCCCTTTCATGATGTTCTAAAATATTCGCTTGTACTTGATACGTTATGAGTCACAGAAAAGTAGCATATTACTTAAAAAAATTACAATATCCCACTACCTATCAGGCAAAATTGACCCAAATTTGATGATTTCACCACGACGGTTCGATCCCTTTTGCAATTAACCATTGTTAAAATATAGAAAATAAGAGTGTGAAAGGTTCCATCACATGAAAAATAAAGGGTCAGTTTTCCTGATGGCAGTTTGTATATGTTCGTTATTTGTTGGTTGTGAAGCCGCCCTTAACCCCTTGTCCATTGGAATGAAGTCAACTCCTAATGAATCAAAATCAACTGTAGCTTCACAGGACTTAAACAACCTACATGTTTTGGAACCCATACCAACGACGAAGGTGACTGGATTAGATGAAGATATGAGTCAAACACCTCCCTCCATTCTCAGCACAATCGATGATGATAATTCTCCGAATGTCGTATATGTACAACCAGCTCCAACCCAACAAGATAGGTCGGAACCCTTGCATATTCTCTATGCCGGCGATGCGATGTTCGATTGGTCTGTCAAAGAAGCAATCAACCGCAACGGTCCTGATTATCCCTTTATGCATATTCAATCCGAGATTGAACAGGCGGATTTCTCATTCGTCAATCTTGAAACGGCAGTAACCCTGGAGAATGAAAAGGATACCAATCAGATCTACAATTTCAAATCGAATCCTGAATCCCTTACTGGTCTGAAAAATGCTGGCTTTGATATGGTATCCGTTGCCAATAATCATTCTATGGATTTCTTGCAAAAGGGGTTTCTCGATACACTTTCCCATTTAGACAAAGCTGGATTGCTCTATGTGGGAGGTGGTCTGAATGCACAAGAGGCGTATCAAGCAAAGAGTGTAAATTTGAAGGGAAAAACAGTAAAATTCCTCGCTTTCTCTCGGTTCATCCCAACTGGAGATTGGTTTGCAGGCAAGAACAAGCCTGGTATTGCTCAGGCCTACGATAGAAAGCCAGTGCTCGATGCGATTGCTCAGGAACGTAAGGATGCCGATTATGTTCTCGTCTACCTGCATTGGGGGGTGGAGATGAATAATCGCCCTGAGGCTTGGCAACGCGAATTTGCTAAACAAATGATAGATGCAGGAGCAGATGCCATCATTGGGAGTCACGTGCATGTACTGCAAGGTTTTGAGTATTACAAAGGCAAGCCTATTGCCTATTCGATCGGTAATTTCCTATTCCCTGACTACGTAACTGGCCCGAAAGCAGACACGGGTCTGCTCCATTTGAAGCTCGATGATGGGCAAATCGAGATGTCTTTTCAACCTTTTTACATTGAAAAAAATCAAATCGTCTCTAAAGGTTCCGTTTATGCAGAAAAGCAATTAGCTTATTTGAAGTCTATTTCTTATGGGGTGGCACTCGAGGGGGAGATGTTTCGACCAGAGACTGGGTTTGCCAGTAAATGATTGAGTCGTGGAAATATGTAAAGGAATGACCGATGGCTATTAAACATAAATAAGGATTGCGATCACCTCGTTTTATGTGAACAGCCATTGTAATTCCAGTTCTACCTACTTATTTCATTTATGGGATTTCACCAAAATAGCTCTAGTACGCTTCCGTTGTTGCGCTGTCAAAGGCTGTACATAAGAGGCATCACCATGAGGAGCAATCCCTTTTATTTTACCTGCGATATACGTGCCACCTGCAGCCGGAATAGCGGTACGCACACCATAAGATGCCATAACTACACCGATCGGATTACTAATGGAACGAGAACCATCCGCCGGACCGGCGAAATTGAGTGCTACCGCATAACGATCGCTGGAACGGAGCCAGACAGAGCCCGAATCACCTGGAAGTGATACTGGACCCGAGGTTCCAACAATGACAGTCTGATTGCGAAACAGCAGCGTACCTAAACTACCGCCATATGACACACGAACATCTACATTATTTGACTCCACTGTTCCCCTTACAGCTCCTGAAGTACGACCTGATTTAAACACTTGAAGTCCAACCGGATAACTTAGAAGATGGCCTGGGACTGTAATTAAGTCGCCCGATGCACTTCGTAAATACCTTGGGTTTAATAGGCTGTTTGAGGTAGGAAGGGCAATAGACGAATCTTGATAATTAACTTCACCAGGGCGTAACGGTACAAATTGATAAGCTCTTCCTACAGGATCAGCTCCCGATGTTCCGCCATCTGCCGGACCAGGTTGGACCGTTTCAGAGAATGCAGACGAATTATCTCTGATTAACACATGGTTGTTACTTAGAATGTAAAGTTGATTGTTCTTGATGACAATTAAGCCTGCAGTTCCTGTCGCGGAGGGATTCGTCTTACCAATACTTACGCCCCCTGGTACTGGACGATTTCTGCTTTGAAAAGAAGTTGCTTTGTACACTTTGGGTTTAGGTGCTTTTAACACATGTGCTTTAAAAGAATCCGCAGAGAGAAAACGCACGGGAACGGACGAACCTAATTTAGAAGCAACGCTTTTCAGATTATTTAATCCTGATGGCACGATTTTTTGGTGGGTGTATACAATGACACTCGCACCTGCGGTTGGTTTTTTGGGATCTGCGTACCCGACGCCTACGCCCATAACCTCTGCCCTTTTCAATAATACAGGCGAGAGACGATTCTTATGTTTCAGTGCTTCATGAAATGTTGCCATGCACATTCCCCTTTTCGTCATGTTGGTGCAGTGTATGCCAACTTGTACGATTCGGCATGATGCCTTTACCTAAGGGGCATACAGGAAACAAAAAAAGGCTAATGACCGATAGTGGGTCATTAGCCTTAATGGAGGTGATAAGAAAGTGAGATGCGCAGCGTAGTAAAAGCTGATCTTCACGGACTATTTCGAGATAAAAAGTGGCGTTTATTAATAAACTTTTTTATAGTTCTTCAAGAGAAATGCGGCTCCCGCGGCCAGATGGTTCTGCGGGTTGAACAATTAACTTGCGTACGAGTCGAGCGCGGAGTTCGGGTACGTGCGAGATGACACCTACAGCTAGTCGATCTGTATGCAGCTTCTCCAGTGCACCAATAACCATGTCCAGCAACTCCTGGTCCAGCGTGCCGAAGCCTTCATCAAGGAAGAAAAACTCCAATGGATATTCGCCTTTCAGCTGAATCTGAGCGGACAAGGCTAATGCTAATGCTAACGAGGTAAGGAAGGTTTCCCCACCCGATAGCGTGCCAACTGGTCGCTTCACCCCGCCATTCGCATCGTCACGAATGACGAAGCCACCTCCCGAGTCGACTTCAATCCCATATCGTCGACGCGTTAACTCACCAAGTCGCTCGGATGCCGCGCGGCTTACTTGCATTAACTGCTCTTCGGCAAGGTACTCGACGAAGGCATTGGCCTTGAGCACGGCTTGCAGCTTGCCAAGCCGTTCTAGTTGCGTCGCCTGCTCAGCGCGCTGCGCTTCGAGCTCGCACCAGCGCAAGTGCCGCGCAGCGAGCTCGCTGGCGCCCTGCGCCGCCTTGGCCCGCGCCTCCAACGCGGCCTCGGCGCAAGCCTTCGCGTCGCTCAGCTGCGCCTGCGACTGCGCCCACTCGGCCGCGCTCAGCACGCGGCCCTGCAGCTTCGCTGCCAGCTGCGCCAGCTGGGCGCGCAGCGCCTGCTCGCGCTCGCGGTGCTCCGCCGCGAGCTGCGCCCACTGGCGGCGCTGCTCAGGCGCCAGCGCCGCTGCTTCGGCGG